>JANPEN010000176.1:0-9537 GCA_031422955.1 Acidimicrobiia bacterium | reverse complement strand
TGATGGCCAGCACCGCGGGATCGGCCGCCGCTCGATTCAAGAACATCTCCACCGAGGAGCGGAAGGACACGTAAGGGTGGTGCACCATCACGTCACCAGCGCGCAGGGCGGCGAAAAGATCGCTGCCCTCGGCGTCGGCGTCGTTCATGCGGGGCTCGGGCACCGAGGTCAGCTCGGGGTGGAGCAACTCGGGCCGATCCAGCTGGGTCAACGCCATCGAGCCGGCCAAACCCAGCGGACCCTGGCATACGTAGACGTCGTCAGGACCGACCTCCAGCTCGTCTTGGAGCAGGGCCAGGACCTCCGGGGCCATGGTGGCGGTCACCTCCAGGCGGGCGGCCTGATTAAACCGGCGGCGACGCAGTTCTAGCTCGACCGCGGCCAGCAGGTCTTCCGCCTCTTCTTCATCGAGATCCAGATCGGCGTTGCGGGTTACCCGGAAGGGGTCCGACGCCACGATCTCCATACCGGGAAACAACGTATCGAGATGAGCGGCGATGACCTCTTCGACCGGCACGTAGCAGTCTGTCCCGCTCAGGCCCAGGAAGCGGGGCAGCGAGCTGGGCACCTTGACCCTGGCGAAGCGCACCGTCGTGCTGGCTGGGTGGCGAGCGCTCACGGCCAGGTTGAGCGAGAGGTTGGAGATGTAGGGAAAAGGGTGGCTGGGATCGACGGCCAGCGGGGTCAAGATGGGATAGATCCGCTCGTGGAACTCCTCGGTGAGGGCCTTGCGGGCGGCCGGCTCGAGCTCGCCCCAATGCAAGATGGCAATGTCCACCTCGGCCAGGGCGGGAATCAGCTCCTCGACGAACACCTTCTCGTGCAGGGCACACAGTTCCTCGACCCTGGCCCGGATGGCCAGGAGCTGTTGGCGGGGAGTGCGCCCGTCCGGGGTGCGGGTGGCTACCCCGGCCGCCACCTGATCTTTGAGCCCGGCCACCCGAACCTGGAAGAACTCATCGAGGTTGTTGGCGAAGATCGCCGAGTAGCGCACCCGTTCCAGCAGCGGCTGGGCTCCATCGAGGGCCAGGTGCAGCACTCGCCGATTGAACTCCAACCACGACAGTTCTCGGTTGAGGAAGCGACTGGTGGCCGGGCGCCGGCTGGACAGCGGCAACTCGGAGGTCAGCGGCTCAGACAGCGGCGAGATCGGCAGTGGAGACGACATCGGACCGGTGCCTCAGCCGTCTCCCTCGTCGAAGCCAAGGTCCCAACGCAGGCCGATGTTCTCTCGCTCGGCGTCTCGAACGACCCGCTCCCGATTGCGGCGGAACTGCGGATCATGAGGGGGCAACAGCACCAAGCGGGCCATGACCCGAGCCCGGAAATCGTCGATGACCTTGCGGTCTCCCGATTGGCCCCGTACCTCCCAGTGCGGGGCCACCGGACCGAGGTAGACCACGGTCACATGGGCGACGGGCGCTTCCAGGGGCGCAATATCGGTCATGTCTTCTCCGTGATTGGTGAGCGAGGCGATGCCAGCGTAGCGGGCTATCGACTCCTGCCCTGGGGCTGACACCGAGATGAACTGGCTCGCCACCACTCGTCCGGTACATTGTTTGGGCAAGTAGTTTTCCCCGAACCGCCCCGTCTTAGCCCGGTTTTGACACACCGGTGCGGGAACTCACGGCGCGGGCTGATCGTCTACGCAGGGGATCGGAGGCCACATGGACAACGAATGGATGGCGGACGGCGAGTGCGCGCAACGCCCGCCTGGGCTGTTTTTCCCCAGCGATGGCGTGGGCGTGGAGATCGCCAAGCGCATTTGCACGACCTGTGACGTGCGGGTGGTTTGCCTTGAGTACGCGCTGCGCAACCGCATTGACCACGGCGTTTGGGGTGGGACCTCAGAGCGGGAACGACGTCGGATCCTGCGCCGACGCCGTCTCGACCACGAGGTTGTTCCGGCCGAGGCCGACTGAAGGGGACGTAACGTCGCCTGCGTCAGTCGACGGGTTTATCGTCGGTGTGACCCTCGTCCAGACCCTTCTTGAACTCCTTTTGAGCCTGGCCGATGGATCGGGCCAGCTTGGGCAGTTGCGAGCCGCCGAAAAGCAGCAGCGCGATCACCGCGATGATGATCCACTCTTGGCCCTGGAGAAGTGCGAGCATTCGCTCAGCCTACCGGGCCGCTCCCGCCCACCACGCGCCGCCCACCATCGCTGAACCCGCCCTCAGGCGGTAGCGGTGGTGTGGATGTGGACCACGTTGGCGTTGGCCAGGGCCCTGGCCCTGCGGATACGCCGGCGCTCGCGTTCGGACAGCCCGCCCCAAATGCCGAACTTCTCGCCGTTGGTGATGGCGTATTCCAGGCAGTCCACCCGGACCACGCAGGCTCGGCACACCTCTTTGGCTTCGCGAGTGGACGCGCCGCGCTCAGGGAAGAACAGGTCTGGATCGACGCCGAGGCAGTTGGCCAATCGTTGCCAGGTCAGCTCCTCCGTCTCCAGGTCGGTTTCCGTTGTCGCGCTCCGCATGGGTGATTCCTCCGTTGTGGTTCGGGCTTCGGGACATCCCCTTGCCTGCTCCCCCATGCCCTGGTTCCCGTTGCCATGGGGCAGGGGACTGGGACTGGGCCTGAGGGGATCCACCTGCTCGTACACCGGTGTAATTACAGTGATGTGATCTTCGCTCACCAAGGTCGCGAAGATCAAGCGCGAACCTGCCAAGCTGGTTCACATGAGGCTTCACGCTTGGCGGGGCGACATCACGACGCTCGATGTCGATGCCATCGTCAATGCCGCAAACCCGACCCTGTTGGGAGGTGGAGGCGTCGACGGTGCCATCCATCGGGCCGCTGGTCCCGAGCTGGTGGAGGCGTGCCGGACCCTCGGCGGCTGCGCGACGGGTGACGCAAAAGTCACCCACGGCTACCGTCTCCCCGCCCGCTGGGTGCTGCATACCGTAGGCCCTGTCTGGCAAGCAGGAAAGAGCAACGAAGCAGATTTCTTGGCCAGTTGCTACCGGCGCTGCCTGGAATTGGCCGATGAACTGGGCATTCGCAGTCTGGCCTTCCCCGCCATTTCCACCGGCGTGTACGGCTATCCCCCGGCCCAGGCGGCCGTCGTGGCGGTGCAGACGCTGCGCGCTTGTGTCACCCGGGTGTCCGACAGCACGCTGGTGGCCTTCAATGCCGAGACCCAAGCCCTCTACCGACAGGCGCTGTCGGCCTGACCACGGGGGTCTAGTTCACCCGCCGCCCGGAACGAATCGACAACGATTCGCCACCCGTGGGCAGCCGCCGAAGGGTGGCTTCGGCGAGGCGACCTGGAGGAGCCAGCTCCCGACCTCAGAGAGGCGAAGGGGGCGTCGGCGGCCAGTTGCCCGTGGGAGCGGGAGGCGGGTAGGGAGCGAAACCTGGGTAAGGCATTGCCCCCCAACCGGGAGGCAGGGCGACGGCGTCGAGCTTCTTGCGGATGTTGAGGAGGTAGATGCCGGCCGCCACCAACGTCACCAACTGGCAACTGGCAAAGCCCGCCGCCGGCAGCACGATCCACAGCACCTTGCTCTGCCCGCTCACTTGGTATTGGTAGTCAGGGCGCCGGGCGGCGTCCACGATGGTCCAGATACCCAGCCCGAGGCTGGCCACGCTAAGTAGAAAGATGGCGGCCACAAAGGCAAGCCACAGGCCAAAGAATCCGGCATTCATGGCTGAGTCGGTCGAACTCATCTTCAGCTGAGACTTTCGCTCTCAGGCGCTACGGCGGCGCCGCCCGCCCAACAGCTTCTTCTTCTGCTCCAGGAAGTCAACCAGCACATAGTCGCCCAAGGTGTCGGGGGTGGTGAAGAACACCCGGCCCCGGTTCATTTCCGCCACCTTCTCCATGAAGGCCTTAAGGTAACTGGTGGCGTCGAGCATGAAGGTGTTGATGACGATGCCGTCCTTGGTGCAGCGGGCCACCTCCTTGAGGGTGCGGTGGATGGTCTCCTGCTCCGGCGGATAAGCGAAGTAGGGGGTGCCGTCGTCCTCGATGTGAGCGGTGGGCTCACCGTCGGTGATCATGATGATCTGCTTGGTGCCGGTCTGGCGGGCCAGCATCTGGCGCGAGATGGCCAGGCCGTGCTGCATGTTGGTGCCGTAAACGTAATCCCAGCTGACCTCGGGCAGCTCCGATGCCTTGAACTCACGAGCCACCGACGAGAAGCCGACCAGGCCCATGTAGTCCCGCGGGTACTGGGAGGAGATCAGGCTGTGCAGGGCCATGGCCACCTTCTTGGCTGGCAAGAAGTTGTCCCGCATGGGCATGGACAGCGACAGATCCAACATCAATACGGTGGACTGGCGCACCAGGGTCTCGGTCCGTTCCACCTCGAAATCGTCGGGGGTGAGACGCACCGGGGAGCCGGCACCGTTGCGGCGCACGGCGTTGCGCATGGTCTGCTGGATGTCGAGGTTGAAAGGGTCCCCGAACTCGTAGGGCTTGGTCGAGTAGTCCCGCTCATGGCCCCAGCCAGTCTTTTCCAGGGCGTGGCGACCGACCTGGTCCATTTGCAGCTTGGAGAAGAGGTCCTGCAAGGCGTTCTGGCCGATGCGGCGAATGCCGTGGGGGGTGAGCTCGAGCTTTCCCTCCCGGTTCTCGATGAGGCCGGCCTCCTCCAGCATCTTGGCGATGCGGGCCATGTTCTCCAGGCTGCGGGCGGCGTCCTCACCCAGCAGCTGGCGGGCCCGTTCGATGTCGACCTCGGCCAAGGCGCCGGGGCTGGAGGCGCCCCGCAGCAGGTTCTCGAGCTGGTCAAGGTCGCCCAACTCCTCCATGAGCTGGGCGGCCTGGGCAAAGTTGAGCGGGTCCTGGCCGGAAAAGTTGTAGCTCTTCTCCCAGCCGGCGTCGGGAAAGGCCTGCTGCAAGTTCTGGGATAGCTGGTCCATCTGCCAGCGCAGATCCATATCCTCCAACAGCTGTTGGGACAGGCCCTGGAGCTGGGCGCGCTGCTCGGGCGTCATGGAGTTCAACATGGCCTGCATGGCGGCCATGCGCTGGGCCATGGTCTCCAGCAGCTCGTCGAGGTTCTGAGGGTTCTCCGGGAAGAAGTCCCCGAAGCGCTGCATGAAGTTCTCGAAGTCCTGCTGGGTGTCTTGGCCCTGGTTGCGCTTGTCGAGCAGGTTGTTCAACTCGGCCAGCATGTCCTTCATGCGGGCCATGTCCTCGGGCGTGATGTTTTCCATCGCCCCTGCCATCTGGTTGACCTGGCTCTGCATGATCTGCTGGCGCAGTTGGTCGAGCAACTCCTCGAACCGCTGTTGCGCCTCTTGGGATACAAAGTCGTAGTTCTGCAGTTCCTTGACCTGGCCGGCTAGGTCGGGGGGCAACATGTCGAGACGGAAGTTGCGTTCAGCCATGGACTGCTGCGTGAGCTCCTGCTGGCGAGCGTCGCCGGACTGGGCCGATTCGTCGAGGCGATCATCGATGGCCTCCCGCTCGGTTTCCACCACCTCACGCAGGTCCTGGGCGATGTCGTCGTAGACGCCGCCCAGGTCATAACGCTCCAGCTCGTTCTTGCGCCGGCGCCGCAGGTTCTCCAGCATCTCCCGGATGCCTTGCATGCGCTCCCCGTCGGGGGTGCGCATGCCCTGGTGCATCATCTTGCGCAGGGCGGCGTTGAGATCTCCGTGATAGAGCAGGTCGTCGGTGAGCTCGGCCAGCACCTGATCAGCACTGAGCTCGAATCCGACCTGGGAGCCGTCCCAGCGGGAATAGCGATAGCGAGAACCCGACATACGCGCAGCGTACCTGTCCGGCCCGGCCTTTGTGGCCCGGCTTCTGTGGGCCACGCTGGGCGGGCAGTCGCGGCGACCCTCGATAGCCTGCTGGCCGAGATGGCTGCGTTCGATGGCTGAGTTGGTGCTCAACGGCGACGAGGCCGAACGACGACGCGACTTGCGACGCATGAAGGTGCGGGCGACCGCGTTGTTGGCCGTAGCCGGGGTGGTGTACGTGGCCGCCCGGGTGGCCGAGGATCGTCAGGCCGGGTGGGGGTACCTGCGGGCCACGGCCGAGGCAGCCATGGTGGGAGGGCTGGCCGACTGGTTCGCCGTCACCGCACTATTTCGTCGGCCCTTGGGGCTGCCCATCCCCCATACCGCCCTCATCCCCACCCGCAAGGACGCCTTGGGGGCCTCGCTGGGCAGCTTCGTGGAGGAGAACTTCCTGGCCGGCGAGGCGGTGATCGAACGTCTGCGGGCGGCCAGGGTGGCCCGCCGGGTGGCCGATTGGTTGGTGGCGCCGGGCAACGCCACCGTGGTCAGCCGCCACGCGGCCGCCGCCTTGGCCGGGGCCACCGATGTGCTGAGCGACGACGAGGTCTCCTCCGCCCTGGAGAGCGCGGTGTTGGAACGCCTGCGCAGCGTTGCCGTCGCGCCCCTGGTCGGCAAGGCCCTGGCCGTGGCGACCGCCGAGGATCGCCACCGGCCGCTGGTGGACGCAGCCCTGGTGGGGACCATTCGCTTCCTCGACGAGCAGAAGGACGATCTGCGGGGCCGCTTCGGTCGGGAGTCACCCTGGTGGGTACCCGAGCCCCTGGACGACCGCATTTTCACCAAGCTCTACACCGGCCTGCGAGCATTCATGGTGGAGGTGTCCCAGACTCCGGACCATCCCATGCGGGGACATCTCGACACCCGGCTGCAGGACCTGGTGCAGCGGCTGCACCACGACCCCGCCCTGGCCGCCCGGGCCGATGCCTGGCGGGAGGAGTTCCTGGACCATCCGGCCGTGCGGGCCTGGATCGGCTCGTTGTGGGGCGGGCTCAAGGCGGGCCTGGTCACCCAGAGCCAGGATCCCACCTCCGAGCTACGCACCCGCTTGGAAGACGCCGCCCGTCAATCGGGGCTCACCCTGCAAGGTGACGCTGTCCTGCAGGACAAGATCGATCGCTGGTTGGAGGGGGTCGTGCGCTACGTGATCGACGCCGAAGGCCACCAGGTGGCCGAGCTGATCGCCACCACGGTGGCCCGCTGGGACCCCAAGGAGGCCGCCGATCGGATCGAAACTCAGGTCGGCCGAGACCTTCAGTTCATCCGCATCAACGGCACCGTGGTGGGGGGACTGGCCGGTTTGGCGATCCACAGCATGGGCCAACTGCTCTGATCTGCTGGGATCGGTCGCCTGGATGACGTCTACCGGGGTCACTGCATCCGAGGCTGGTGCTCGACATCATCCGACCAGCCTTGCCGCTGAGGTGTATTCTTAGTGTATGGCACGCACCAACATCGACATCGACGACGACGCCTGCCGTGCCGTCATGCAGCGCTATCGCCTCAACTCCAAACGCGACGCCGTCAACCTGGCGTTGCGCCGACTCGCCGCCGAACCACTTGACCTCGACGCCGCCCGGCGCCTTCGGGGCTCAGGCTGGGACGGGGACCTCGACGAGATGCGCTCGGGCCGAGCGCGATGATCATGATCGACACGTCGGCGTGGATCGAGTTCCTCCGCGATACCGGCACGACGGTCTGCAACACCGTTGATGACCTCCTCGGCGCCGATATCGCCATCTGCGACGCGATCAGCATGGAAGTGCTGGCCGGAGCACGCAGCGAAACGCACCTACGCGAGCTGCGGGGTCTGCTGGCTCGCGCCACGCTCGTGCCGGTCACTCCCGTGGACTACGACGAGGCCGCTTCGCTCTATCGAACATGCCGCCGCAACGGCAAGACCGTACGCAAGCTCATCGACTGTCTCATCGCCGCAGTAGCTATCCGATCCGGCGCCGCCATCCTCCATGCCGACGCCGACTACACCGCGCTCGCGCAGCACACCCCCCTCCTCGCCCACGCAGCCTCAACCCCGTGAGGGCGGTGATCGGAGGCAGCTCGATCAAGAAAGCTGCGGCGAGGCCGTGTTTCTGATCCCAACGGTCGAACTGTTCGGCCCAAAATACCTCGACTGAGCCTTCGCCGGTTGGCATAACGGAAGGTGACGGAGCCGTCAGGGGCAGCACGCTGGCGGAGCGTGTTTGCAGCCATCTCCAGGGATTCAGCGGTGACGCCAGTGGCGGCCGGTTCTGTGGCGAGCTGTTTGAAACGCCTTTGAACGTTTTCCCACCAGCGACACCCGCGCCGTTCTGCGAACGTGCCGGCCAGCCGGTTGGGCGTGCTGGGCCAGTACCGTCGCCGCCATGAGCGCCATCAGCACCGTCAAAGCGCTGCAGTGGGGAGCTGCCTTCCCCGCCGTGCAGGCAGAAGGGGCGGGGATGGGCTCGGACTGGTTTGCCTGGGAACGAGCGGGGGAGGCGCCGCCCAGCTTCGACGGCAACCGGTTCTCCACCGAGTTCGCCGAGGATTTTGCCCTGTTGGCCGAGCTGGGCGCCGACGTGGTCCGCCTCACCTTGGACTGGGCTCGCATCGAACCGGAGGAAGGCAAGGTCGACGGGGCGGTGCTGGACCGCTACCGGGCGGTACTGGCCGCCGCCCACAACGCCGGCTTGGCCCCCTGGGTGGTGCTGGTCGACGGGCCGCTACCGGGCTGGTTCTCCATCGACGAACGCGGTTGGCGTGACCGCCGAGCCCGCTCCTATTTCTGGCCCCGCCACGTAGAGCGCGTGGCGGACACCTTCGGGGACTCGGTAGCGGCCTGGATGGCCATCCTGCGCCCGGTTTCCTTCGCCCGAGCCGCCTTCATCACCGCCTCCGCCCCTCCCGGCACCCGCAGTGTGCAGCGGCTGGTAGAGACGGTGCAGGGCAACTACATGGCCGCCTTGGAAGCCTGGCCCATCCTGCGGGGGGCGGCGCCGGTGGCGCTGGGGGTGGAGGCCGCCCCGGTGCGCATGGCCGCGCCCGAAGCCGAGCGGGCCACCCGTCTCTACGAGGCCCTGCAGTGGGCCTGGACCGGCGGGCTCCACGACGGAGAGCTGTCCCTGCCCCGCATGCCGATCCTGCGGGTCGACGCCATGCGCGACGCCTTCGATGCCATCGCCGTCACCTTCGAAGGGGGCTACGCGGTGGACCACGACGGGGCCATCACCCGGCAACGTCAGCAGGAAGAACTGTTGGGCACCCTGCATCGCCTGGCCGAACAGGCCGGGGACCGACCCTTGTGGATCGCCGGGCACACCGCCTCCCATGGCGATCCCCAGGCCGACATCGACGTCACCGAGTTGGCCATCACCGACGTTGAAGCGGCCAGGGCGGACGGGATCGACCTTCGGGCGTGGGTCTGGGAGCCGGCTATCGACGGCTACGAAAGTTCCGCCGGTTTCGACGCCCACCTAGGTCTTTTCGATACCGACCGGGTGGCCAAGCCGGCCACCGAGGTCATTCGCCGCTGGCGGGCCGAGCGTCACCAACCCGTCGATCTGGCCGCCTTGGCCGAGGAACGGGCCGACCAAAGCTGAGGGGCGCCTTTGGCCGTCGGTTTCGAAACTCGGTCAGCTCCGAGCGCGGTAGGAGGCCCGGCCGCCCACCGAGTCTTTGTTGAGCCGCTTGGACAGGTGCAGCCCCTCAAGCAGGAACTCCACCGCCGAGGCCACCATCCCCGGGGACTCATCACCGTCGGTCAGGGCCTGCACCGGGACTCGCAGGCCGGGCTGCTCGGCCACCAG
>JANPEN010000175.1:0-19179 GCA_031422955.1 Acidimicrobiia bacterium | reverse complement strand
GCTCCTCGATCAGCGCCGAGAACTTCTCGTAGTTCGCGGCGTAATAGCTTGCGTTGGCCGGATCTCGCTTCGACATGTCGTCCTTGACGATCTCGGCATACTTCCGGGCAAGGGTGGGGTCAGTCCACAGATGCGGGTTGGGCTTGCCGTCTTCCTTTGGAAACGAGAAGTCGTAGATGTACTCGTTCTCCGGGATGGTCATCGTGCCCAGCT
This sequence comes from Acidimicrobiia bacterium, assembly GCA_031422955.1. Lineage (GTDB taxonomy): Bacteria > Actinomycetota > Acidimicrobiia > Acidimicrobiales > CAIXPF01 > CAIXPF01. The sequence continues at coordinate 18,966 of JANPEN010000175.1, read as the reverse complement.
CCACGATGGCCGCACCCTCCTTGAGGTTCTTCTCAGCGAGCTCCTTGGTCGGCTCCTCCAACACCAGTCCATTGATGTAGACCACGTCAGCCGTCGAGAGCAGCTCGACCACGCTGGGCTTGGGCTCGAAGGTATGGGAGTTCGTGCCCTCCGGCACGATTCCCTCCACGTCGGCCCGATCGCCCACGATGTTGGCCACAATGCTCGTGATGGGAGCGACGGTGGTGGCGATCTTCAACCGGCCAGTGGAGGCGGCGGCGCCGTCGTCCCCGCCGCACGCACCACCAGCGAGGCTCACGACCACTGCGACCGCGGCCAGGGCGAGGAGCGGGCGCGATCTCATCGCTCGACCATAGCCGACGAACAGCTCGCTGTTGCCACCTCGACGCATCTTGCTGGGCCGGAGTATCGTCCATGGATGGCAGCAGACCGGCTTGAAGAGGTGTGCCTGGTCCTCAGAGCCAACGGCGGGCGAGTAACGAGCCCACGCCGAGCGATCCTTCGGGCCCTCATCGAGCACAGTGAGCATCCGAACGCCGGACAGCTCACCGCCCATGTACAGGCGCACCAGCCCGACGTGCACGAGTCGACCGTGTACCGGTTCCTCGACGAGCTCGAGCGCATGGGCGTGATCGATCACGTCCACCTCGGGCACGGTGCGGCGGTCTACCACTTCGCGGACGAAACCCACGGCCACCTTGTGTGCGAGTTCTGCAGCCAGGTCATTGAAGTCCCCGAAGAGATCTTCGAAGCGCTGGGACGATCCCTGCGCGACGCGTTCGAGTTCGAGGTCCAGTCACAGCACTTCGCACTGACCGGTCGCTGCAAGGCTTGCTCCCAAGCGAAAGTCGCGTCCGAAACCTCAATCCGACACTGACTTGATCCCCCGCTGCACCGTTGGCCACGCGTTTCGTCCTATCGGGACGTGCCAGCGACCCGTATGAGGACTTTCCACGCTCACGGATCATTAGGTCAGATTTTAGCGTCTTCGAGGGGCTCCGAATCCCCCGTCGTCACTCCCCCGGCGACGCGCCGACCCGTCATGGGAGACTCCTGTGGTGGACGAACTCCCTTCCGGCACAGTGACGTTCCTCTTCACCGACATCGAGGCGTCCAGCTCCCAGTGGAGGCTGAGCCGGACCTGATGCGGGCGATGCTGGCCCGCCACGACCAGATCGTGACCTCCGCCATCACCGCCGCCGGCGGCTCGGTGTTCAAGCACCTCGGTGACGGCTTCGGCGCCGCGTTCGACTCCGCGCCCTCCGCCGTGGAGGCCGCCGTGGCCGCGATGCGGGCACTGGAGGCAGGGCCGTGGCCGGCGGAACGAGCGCTGCTCGTCCGAATGGGGTTGCACACCGGCCAGGCATCCCCGGTCGGCGAGGACTACTTCGGCCCCCCGTCAACCGGGCCGCTCGGGTGATGGGCGCCGCGAACGGCGGGCAGATCGTCTGTTCGGCGGCGACCGTGGCCCTGTGTCGGGACGTCTCGTTCCGCGATGCGGGCATGCACGTGTTGGCCGGGGTGGGCAACGAACGGCTCTTCGTCGTGACCGGCATCGGAGACGGCGAACATCACCCGCTGCGCAGCACCACGACCGTGCTCACCAACCTCATTCGGCCCTCGTCGCGTCTGGTGGGCCGGGACGAAGAGCTGCGCCGTGTCATCGAGGCGCTCGGAGCGCATCGAATGGTCACCCTCGTCGGGCCCGGTGGCGTTGGCAAAACCCGCCTCGCCACGGAAACCGCGCTCGAGGTCACGCCTCGGTTCCCCGACGGCGTCTGGTTCTGCGAGCTTGCCGCCGTCGGTCAGGGCGATGCCGTTCCCGCGGCGGTGGCTGACACCATCGGCGCCCGCCACCAAGCCGGGATGGACCTGACCGAAGCCATCGCCGCGTACCTGCAACGCCGGCGCAGCCTGGTGGTGCTGGACAACTGCGAACACGTTCTCGATGCCGTGGTGCAGCTGGCGCGCCGGCTGCTGGCGCTGGAGGGCGTGGTGGTGCTCGCCACCAGCCGGGAGGCTCTCCGACTGGAAGGCGAGCAGCGTTGGCCGGTGCCGCCACTGCCGGAATCAGCGGCCATGGACCTGTTCGCGGACCGTTGCCGGGAACGCGACCCCGACTTCTCACTCGACGCGGCGGCGACCGAGGCGGTGCGCGAGATCAGCCGCCGCGTCGACGGCATTCCCTTGGCGCTCGAACTCGCCGCCGGCCGGACCACCGCCCTGTCGCCCCAAGTGATCGCTGAGCGGCTCAAGGACCGCTTCCGCGTGCTGCGCGGCGGCCGTCCCGGACAGCGACACCAAACCCTGCGCGACACCGTGCAGTGGTCCTACGAGCTACTAACCCCACCCGAGGCCGCCCTGTTCGACCGGCTGTGCGTCTTCGTCGGCGGTTTCACCGTCGAAACCGCCGAAGCCGTCTGCGCCGACGATGCGCTCGTGGACGAACTCGACGTGCTCGATCTGCTGGTGGCATTGGTGGACAAATCAATGGTGCAGCACGACAAGGCGCGGGACCGCTTCGTCATGCTCGAAACGCTACGCCAATTCGGCGAGGAACAACTCCAAACCCGAAACGAGGCAACCACATACCGCGACCGCCACGCCAGCTTCTATCGTGATCTCGCCATCGAACTCGACCGGCGTGCGTTCGGCCCAGCCGAAGCGGACGTGTGGGCCCGTTTCGAAGCCGAGTGGGACAACCTCCGGGTGGCGTTCACGCACCTGCGCCAACAGGGGGACCTCCCCGCCGCCGCCGACATCGTGCTCGCCTCCTACTTCTACGCCGCCATGGCCCTGCGCTTCGAGGTCGGCGACTGGGCAGCAGAGGTGCTGACGAGGCCGACAGGCCTCCCGCCAGCAACCGTGAGCCGACTCCGGGGTGTCCGCTCCTGGGCTGCCTGGTTTACGGGCGACAATGCTTTCGCCGTGGAGCTATTCGATACGGCCGCCCGCGACGGCACCATCGAGCCGACCTTCTACTACGCCACGATCCTGAGTTACCTCTCCCTGGACGACCTCACCCGAGTGGCCGGAGCGGCAGGGGCGTTACGGGTCGCCGCCCGGGCTGAGGATCCCCGCGACTGCTTCTTCGCCGCCCTTGCCCAGCCCTACGCGCTTACGGCGGCGGGCGACATTGACGGCGCCGTGGCCTGGGCCAACAAGTCGTTGCGGATCGCCACCGCAGCCGGAAGCCCGTCGGCTGCCGCGCATGAGCTCCAGGCCCGTGGCATCGCCCAGAGCGGGAACCTCGCATTGGCCCTCGCCGACGCCCGGCGTGCCCTCGAGTTGGCGTCCTCGGTGCACGCCACGCACGCGGTCGCCGACGGCGCGCTCGGCCGGCTCGCCTGGATCACCGCGCAGGGGGACGACCTGGCCGAAGCCCTGCGCTACGCCCGAGAGGCGGTGTTCTCATCATGGAGCGCCCATTACCCAGGGGGCCTCTACGGTTCCTTGCAGGCGGCAACGGTCGTCCTCGCCCGCTTGGGCGACACCCTGGCGAGCGAACGGTTGCTGCGTACCTACCGCAGCTCCGGCTACCGCATCAGCCGCCGAGTAGAGCGAGCCGTCGTCGAGGCGCTGGGCCGGCCCATCCGCACCGAGCCCGACGACGAGCCGCTCACCATGCTCGATGCGGCCCGGTTCGCGCTCGATTCCATCGACAGCCACCTCTCGGAGCTGTCCGGTGCGACGCCCGACGGCGACCGCTCGCAGCACCGGAGCTGACCAGTCCCATAGCTCCCGCGCATCGCCGGACTGACGGGCTACGGTTCAGGATGCGGCCTGCGAGGCCTGAGAAGGGATCGATATGGCAACCGACCGTATGCGTTTCGGTATCTTTATGGCGCCGTTCCACCCTCCTGGTGAGAACCCGACCCTGCTGATCGACAGCGATCTGGAGTTGATCGAGCACCTCGATCGTCTCGGGTTCGAAGAGGCGTGGATCGGCGAGCACCATTCCGCCGGCACCGAGATCATCGCCTCGCCGGAGATTTTCATCGCCGCCGCGGCACAGCGAACGCGAAACATCCGACTCGGTACGGGGGTGATCAGCGCCTCGTACCACAACCCGCTGTGGGTGGCCCAGCGGGCGGTGCAACTCGATCACATGACCAAAGGCCGCTTCATGTTGGGCTTGGGACCGGGCGCGCTACCCAGCGACGCCGCCATGATCGGCCTGGACATGCCGGAAACCCGCGACCTGCTCGAAGACGCCACGAACGTGATCGTTCAGCTCATGACCAGCGAGGACCCGGTGAACTTCGAGAATCACCGCTGGACCTTGCGTGACGCTCGCCTGCACCTACGCCCCTACACCCACCCCCATCCCGAGATCGCCATCGCTGCGGTGGCGTCACCGGCGGGGCCACGCCTTGCCGGGCAGCACGGCCTCGGTCTGCTCTCCATCGGAGCGACGACCGCGGTGGGCTTCGACCTGCTGGCCCATCACTGGAGTGTCATGGAGGAGCGCGCCGCCCATTACGGGGCGACGGTGAACCGTGACGCCTGGCGTCTGGTTGGCTTCATGCACCTGGCCGAAACCCGCGCCCAAGCCTATGAGGACGTCGCGCACGGCATCGCCGCGTGGTTCGACTACTTCCAACACACCGCGGCGTTTCCACAAATGGACGTCGGTACCGGCTCCACCGTGCAGGAGTTCATCGATTTTGTCAACGACACCGGCCTGGGTGTCATCGGCACCCCCGATGACGCCTGCGCTCAGATCGAGCATCTGGTGAAGCAATCAGACGGCGGCTTTGGTTGCTATCTCCAAGTGGCCCAGGACTGGGCCGCGCCGGCAGCCAAGTTCCGCAACTATGAGCTGTTCGCCCGCCACGTGGCACCGCGCTTCCAGGGCCAATCCCATGGGACCCTCGGCGCCAAGACCAGGGCCCGAGCCGCCCGACCAACGCTCGCACCGCGCAACCTCGCCGCGGTCGAAGCCGTAACCGCCAAGTATCAAGCCGAGCTCGACGCCAAGTCCTGAGCGGCGGTGAAGGCCAGCGGGGCATCAGCCGTGGACACCGCAAGCGGACCGCACTGTTTCGTCATCTCTTGTTTACCAACTGGACGCCAAGAGTTTGCCTGGAAGAGGCAAAGCGGACGTCGAGCATGCACGATCCTTCAAAGATGCGCCGATAACGTTCAAAGCATGATCGAAGCCGCCGGAGGAGTTCTATGGCGAAGGACTACCAGCCACCAGGTTGAGGTCCTGTTGATCCACCGTCCCCATCGCCGAGATTGGTCTCTTCCCAAAGGCAAACGGCAGAAGCACGAATCGGCGCTTGCATGTGCCCTCCGAGAGGTGCAGGAGGAGACGGGACTGGCCTGCGTCGTGGGAGCCAAGCTACCGACGACCTACTACACGGACCGCAAGGGACGGTCCAAACGCGTGCTCTACTGGTCAATGCAGGCGTTGGCCGGCGAGTTCCGTCCCAATGAGGAGGTCGACGCGGTGTGCTGGCTGCCCGCCGACCGCGCCGGCGAGTTGCTCACCTACCGCCACGACCTCGTGGTCGTGTCAGGTCTCCGCATCAACCGCTTCGCCGCCGCCGCCTGATCGATACCTGAGTGGACGCCAAAACGCCACCGAGCCACGAGCACGTCATTGCCCTCGATGATCTCATCACCTCCCTCCGGGAACTGTGTAACAAGGAGCCTCACTGCGCTGCAGACAGTAGGTGAAGAATCAAGGAATTAACCAGGTCGTAATTTCTCTGACCGGACCGAGCTACCATAAAAGGCCCGAACGGACGTGACACGGAGGTCTACCGCCTTGGACGACAGCAGTTTCATCGAGCGAGAGCTCAAGGTCGAGGTCCCCGACGATTTCGTCGTGCCGGTGTTCGAAGGTTTCGAGGAGTTGTCCAGCAGTTCCGTTCAGCTGCATGCCACGTACTGGGACACGGCCGGGCTGGCGTTGGCGGGATGGGGTCATACCCTGCGGTCCCGGAAGGCGACAGATGGCTCCGAGCAGGGCTGGACGCTGAAACTGGCCGGCGACGGCGACGGCGGCGAGGTCGACCTCGCCGTTCGCCGCGAGATCAACCTCGGTGATCAGGCCGATACCCCGCCGGTCGCCGCTCTCGACATCGTCCGCGGCATCGTGGGCCATACCCCGATCATCCCGGTGGCCGTCATCAATACCGTGCGCAACCGACGCCGGTTGCGCCACCTCACCTCGGGGACCATGATCGAAGTTGACGACGACACGGTGACCTCACAGGTGGCCGGCGCGGCCGGTCCCTCGTTCCGAGAGATCGAGGTCGAGGTCCTCGACGGCGACACAGTCGTGCTGAAACGGGCAGCAAAGCTTCTGCGCCAAGCCGGGGCCGCCATGCCCGACCCGACACCGAAGCTGCTCCGAGTGCTCGCCGAACAACACCCCACGCCCGTGCTCCCCGTCCGCCGCGAACGGCCAAGCACCGTGGCGGATCTCGTGCGGGGGGCGATCGCGGATGGCACCCGTCAACTGCTGATCCATGACCCGGCCATTCGCCTCGGCGCCGGGATCGAGGACATCCACAAGGCCAGGGTGGCCACCCGACGACTGCGCTCAGACCTTCAGACCCTCGGTCCGCTCTGCGATGAATTCCGCGGCGAAGGCCATCGACGCGAGCTGGCCTGGTTGGCCACCATGCTCGGCCACGTCCGCGACAGCGATGTCCTCGGCCTCACCCTCACCGCCAAGATCGAGGAAATGAGCAATCTCGACCCTGCCGCGGTGACCGCCCTGCAGGATCGCCTGGGCAAGCAACGACACAGCCACCTCGCCGTGCTGCTCGATGTGATGCGCTCCAGCCGCTACCACGGTTTGATCTCCGACCTCAACCGCTTGGCCCATGAGCCACCCCTGCGTCACGGCGTAGATCCCGAAACGCCGGTCGAGCGGCTCGCCCAGAGACTGACCGCCCGTGCCTTCACCCGCCTGGAGCGCCGCATCGAACGGCTGGGGGAGAAGCCGCCGGTGGCTGCCCTGCACGATGTCCGCAAGGCCGCCAAACGGGCCCGTTACGCAGCAGAGCTGATGACACCGCTGTCCCAAGGGAGAACCCACACCCTCGGCCGCCGGCTCGCCAAACTGCAAGACCAACTGGGCACGACCCAGGACACCATCACCATGCTGGCGTGGCTCTCCGAACTCCCTATCAACACCATGGACGGCTCCGAGGCCTTCGCCGCGGGTGCCTTCGCTCAGGCCTTCTCCCAAGACATCGGCGACACCCCGACCAACTGGCGCCGGGCGTGGGCCAAGGCGTCGCGGCCCAAACACCTCCGCTGGTTGAAATAACCCCGGCGAGATAGGCATCGCCGCCGGCGAAAGCTCTCATCGCCGAAGTAGGGCGGTGAGGGGAACGTCTTCGGCTGCTCACGACCCGGAAACCCGCTGCTTCCGGGTCGCCCGTACCGTTTGTGTCTATGACGATCATTGATGCGGATGAAACGGGATCGGCGTCAGCGACCGCAACCCTGCTGCTCGACCGGGCCGAGCCCAGCGGCGCCGGTGGGCGCCTCGGGCGTCGTTGGATTCTCGACTGGCGGCCGGAAGATACCCGGTTCTGGGCAGATGGGGGCCGCCAGATCGCCCGCCGTAACCTGATCTTCTCCATCTTCTCCGAGCACATCGGGTTCTCCATCTGGAGTTTGTGGTCGGTGTTCGTGTTGTTCCTCGGCCCCGAGTACGGCCTCCAGCCGGCCCAGAAGTTCCTCCTCACCACCGTCAGCGGCGCGGTGGGGGCGGCCATGCGCATCCCCTACACCTTCGCGGTGGCTCGTTTCGGGGGTCGCAACTGGACCCTGGTCAGCGCCTTGTTGCTGCTCGTGCCCTGCGCGTTCCTCGCGGTGGTGCTCGAGCCGGGGGTGTCCTTCACCACGTTGTTAGTAGCCGCCGCCATCGGCGGGGTGGGAGGCGGCAACTTCTCCTCCTCCATGGCCAACATTGACGCCTTCTACCCCATCCGGCTGAAGGGCTGGGCCCTCGGGCTCAACGCTGGGGGCGGCAACATCGGGGTGGCCGCCGTGCAACTGGTTGGGCTGGCCGTCATGGCCCTGGGCGGCAAAGGCCACCCGCGGCTGATCCTGGCTATCTACCTGCCCCTGGTGCTGGCCGCCGCCCTCTGCGCCTACTTCTTCATGGACAACCTGGCCAGCGCGTCCAACGACCGCCGAGCCATGCGCGACGTCGCCCGCCAACCCCACACCTGGTCGATCTCCTTTCTCTACATCGGGACCTTCGGTTCCTTCATCGGCTTCAGCTTTGCCTTCGGCCAAGTGCTCCAGGTGCAGTTCGGCGACATCTTCGACACACCGCTCAAGGCCGCCTATCTGACCTTCCTCGGTCCGCTGCTGGGGTCCTTGATGCGACCCGTCGGTGGTCGCCTGGCCGACCGCTTCGGTGGGTCCCGGGTCACCATTGCCAACTTCGCGGCCATGGCCGCCGGCGCCACCGCGGTGCTCGTCGCCTCCCGAACCGCGTCCTTGTGGTTGTTCCTTGTCGGTTTCGTGGCCCTGTTCGTGCTCAGCGGGCTGGGTAACGGCTCCACCTACAAAATGATCCCTTCCATCTTCGCGGCCAAGGCCCGCCGTCGTGTCGCGGAGGGCCAGCCCGCCCCGGAGGCGGACCATGACGCCCGAAGGCTGTCCCGGGCCCTCATCGGCGTGGCCGGCGCCACCGGCGCCTTCGGTGGGGTTGCCGTCAACTTGGCGTTGCGCCAGTCCTTTCTTGAGCGCCAGAGCGGCGACGCCGCCTATATCGCCTTCATCGCCTACTACGCCACCTGCGTGGGGCTGGCCTGGCTGGTGTACGTGCGCCCCTCCGCCCACCGACTCGAAGGGGTCTGACACCATGGCCGAAGACAACTTGAGCGAGTCCGGCGCCACCCGGCCCATCATCCTGGTCATCGGCAACGGCATGGTCGGGCATCGGTTCGTGGAAGTGGCGCTGGAAAAGGGCCTGACCGACACCCACCGGTTGGTGGTGGTGGGCGAAGAGTGGCGCAGGGCCTACGACCGGGTCCATCTCTCCGCGGTGTTCGACGGCATGGACGCCGAGGATCTCTCCCTGGGCGATGCGGACCTCTACGACCATCCCGGGGTGGAGTTGGTCCTCAACGACGCGGTGGTCAGCCTCGACCCCCACGCCCACCGGGCCGAGACAGCCTCGGGCCGGCGCATCGACTACCACCACTGTGTGTTGGCCACCGGCTCGTCTCCCTTCGTGCCGCCCATCCCCAACACCGACGCCCCCGGCGTGTTCGTTTACCGCACCCTGGACGACCTGGCCGCCATCGGCACCTGGGCGGCCGGCTCCCAGCGGGGGGCGGTGGTAGGTGGCGGACTACTCGGTCTCGAAGCAGCCAACGCGCTGCGTTTGTTGGGCCTGGAAACCACCGTGGTGGAGTTCGCCCCCCGGCTGATGGCGGTGCAACTGGACGAGGGCGGCGGCCGGGCCCTGCGCCGTCGGGTGGAGGCGCTGGGGATCTCGGTGCGCACCGGCGCTGCCGCTTCAGCGGTGCGAGTCCACCCCAACGGATCGGTAGCAGGGCTCTCCTTCGCCGAGGGCGACAATCCCGAAGCCGACATGCTCGATGCCGACATCGTGGTCTTTGCCGCCGGTATCCGGCCCCGCGACGAGTTGGCCCGACGGGCCGGTCTGACCGTGGGTGAACGAGGCGGTGTGGTTATCGACGATGCCTGCACCACCAGCGAACCCGACATCTTCGCCATCGGCGAGGTGGCCAACCACGCCGGGCGGGTCTACGGGCTGGTGGCACCGGGCTACGCCATGGCTGAGGTGGTGGCCGCTCGCCTGGCCGGCGGGACGGCCACGTTCACCGGGGCTGAGCTGTCGACCACCTTGAAGCTGCTGGGCGTGGAGGTCGCCAGCGTCGGTGATCCCCACGCCCACGGCGACGAGGTGATCGTGGCGGACCCCGTCACCGACGTGTGGCAAAAGGTCATCCTGGGCGCCGACCGACAGGTGCTAGGCGCGGTGCTGGTGGGGGACAGCTCGGCCTTTCCCATGCTGGTGCAGTGTCACCGCGGCACGGTGGGGACCACCACGGACGTGCTCGCCCTGCTACGGCCCGCCGGAGGGGCCCGGCCCGGGCCAGCCGACCTGCCCGACGAGGCAGGGATGTGCTCCTGCCACAACGTGAACTGCGGCAGCGTGCGCGAGGCGGTGCGACAAGGGTGCGAGGATGTCGTATCGATCAAGGCCTGCACCAAGGCCGGCACCGGCTGCGGTTCCTGCGTGCCCATGATGATCGAGCTGCTCGACGCCGAGCTGACCCGGGCGGGCCGCACCGTTGTTCGCCATCTTTGCGCCCATTTCGCCTACACCCGGCCGGAGCTGTTCGAGTTGGTGCGAGCATCCGGCATCCGCAGCTTCGCTGAACTGATAGCCCGCCACGGCCACGGGCGGGGCTGTGAAGTGTGCAAACCAGCGGTGGCGTCCATGCTGGCCTCGCTGGATTCTGGCTACATCCTCGACGGTGAACAAGCCAGCCTGCAGGACACCAACGACCATTTCCTGGCCAACATCCAACGAGACGGAACATACTCAGTGGTACCCCGAGTGCCGGGAGGGGAGATCACCCCGGCCCAGCTCATCACCATCGGCGAGGTGGCCCGGGACTTCGCCCTCTACGCCAAGATCACCGGCGGCCAACGCATCGATCTGTTCGGGGCCAGGGTGGAGCAACTGCCGGCCATATGGGAGCGGCTTATTGAGGCGGGGATGGAGTCGGGCCACGCCTACGGCAAGGCTTTGCGCACCGTGAAATCCTGCGTTGGTTCGACCTGGTGTCGCTACGGGGTGGCGGACTCCGTCAGCATGGCCATTGCCCTGGAGCTGCGCTACCGGGGGCTGCGAGCCCCCCACAAGATCAAGCTGGCCGTGTCGGGCTGCGCCCGAGAATGCGCAGAGGCGCAGAGCAAGGACGTGGGGGTGATCGCCACCGAACAGGGATGGAACCTCTACGTCGGCGGCAACGGAGGCATGCGGCCCGCCCACGGCGAGTTGTTGGCGGAAGACCTCAGCGACGAGGCCCTCATCCAAGCCATTGATCGCTATCTGATGTGGTACGTGCGCAGCGCCGAGCGCCTGGAGCGCACCGCCACCTGGCAACGCAAACTGCCCGGCGGCATCGATTTCGTGCGCAGGGTCGTGTTCGAAGATGCCCTCGGCATCGGCGCCGACCTGGAGGCGGATATGGCCCGCCACGTGGAGCACTATCGCTGCGAATGGGCCGACACCCTGGCCGATCCGGTGCGTATGGAGAAATTCGTGTCCTTCGTCAACAGCGACCAGCCCGATCCCACCATCTCCCACATCCGGGTGCGAGGTCAGCTCGTCCCGGTGGAGGCACGAGCATGAACCCGACCACCACCCCCACCAGCTTGCAGCCGGTCTGCCCGCAGACCCGGCTCAGCGTCAACCGCGGTGCGGCCGCCCTGGTGCAAGGCACCGCGGTGGCGTTGTTCCTGTTGGAGGACGGGTCCCTGCACGCCATCGACAACATCGACCCCTGCTCGGGAGCCAGTGTGATGAGCAGGGGAATCGTCGGGGACGTGGCCGGTGAGCCCACGGTGGCCTCACCCATGTACAAGCAACGCTTTTCCTTGCGCAGCGGCCGCTGCCTCGACGACGGCGAGCTCGCCGTTCGGGTGCACCAGGTGTCCTGCGTGGAAGGCGAGATCTTTGTCAGCCTGGTCACCGCGCCCTACGAGTCAACATGAGCCAGGTCGCGGTCAGCATCGGGCCCAAACCCCAGCCCCAGCCGATCGGCTCCGGGTGGCTGAACCTCGACGAGACGAGCCCGATCCAGAGCCCTAGCCAAAGCCACAGTCCCAGCCCGAACGGGCTCCAACCGGACCTGCTGGCCCTCGATGCCGGCGAGCAGTACCGCTTCGGCTTCAACATGAACTCCTGCATCGGCTGTCATTCCTGCGAGGTGGCCTGCGCCGAGCAGAACGGCCTACCGACCGGTACGGTATGGCGCAGGGTGGGCGAACTCGAAGGCGGCGAGCACCCCGCCGCTCGACGGTTCCATCTATCCATGTCCTGCAACCATTGTCTGGAACCAGCCTGCTTGCAGGGATGTCCGACCAACGCCTATCTCAAGTTGGACAACGGTGTCGTCGTCCAACACGCCGATGACTGCATCGGCTGCCAGTACTGCACCTGGAACTGCCCGTACTCGGTGCCGGTGTTCCAGCCCGACCGGCGCATCGTCACCAAATGCGACCTGTGCCAGCCCCGCCTCGGCGCCGGCTTGGCCCCCGCCTGCGTGCAGGCCTGCCCCACCGAGGCCATCACCGTGGAAAAGGTCGACGTGGTCCGCTGGCGGGCCGACCACGCCGCCGCCGACGGTCCCGGGTTGCCCAACTCCGCGCTGACCCTTTCCACCACCCGCATCGAGCTGCCCGTCGACCTACCCATGGGTACGTTGGCGGCCAGCGACTGGAACGTGCGGCCAGAACACCCCCACTGGTCCCTGGTCTGGCTCACCCTGGTCAGCCAGTTGGCGGTGGGCATGACCGTGGCTGCCAACAGCGCCGGGGAGCGGCTGGGCAGCGCTGCCTTGGCCGCCCTGGCCCTGATCGGCGCCCTGTTTCACCTGGGCCGACCGGCCATGGCCTACAAGGCGTTGCGCAACCTTCGCCACTCCTGGCTCAGCCGGGAGGTGGCCCTGCTGTCGCTGTTCGGCGCCCTGGCACCCGCCGCCGCAGTGGTGCCGCAGTTGCAGATCCCCGCCAGCGTCGTCGGCCTGGCCGGGGTGTTCGCCTCGGCCCGGCTCTACGTCGTACCCGGCCGACCGGCCTGGAACAGCCCCCTGACCATCGTGCGCTTCCTGGCCACCGCGGCAGCGTTGAGCGCCGCCGTCACCGGCCCGCCCCTGGCCGTGGTGATGGCGCTGGTGGTGGCGGTGGGGGCCACCGCCACCAACTGGGCCCGGGCCTGGCGAGACCCCGAACCCGCCCTGAAAGCGGCGAGACAACTGGAAACCCGCCACTTCCGCGGCTATACCCTGCTGCGAATCGCCACCGCCATACTTGCCGGTATAGCTGCCATGGTCGGTGCCCCGGTGGCCGTGGTGTTCGGGTTGGCGGCGGTGAGCGAGCTAATCGGGCGTTGGCTGTTCTATGTGTGCGTGGTGCCGCTCAACATGCCCGGCGGGTTCTGGCGGGGCACAGGAGGATCACACCGATGAGGAACAACAACACGACCGCCCCGGTGGCGGGTCGGCGGGGCGGGCTGGGTGCCCGGATGGGTCAGCTCCTGGGGGTGGATCACGGCGGCGATCGCTACCGCTACGAGATCGACCCCGTGCAGGGTCCCGTCAGCGCCAGCCGGGCGGCCGACAAATGGGTGCGGACCACCTGTGGCTACTGCTCGGTGGGCTGTGGCATGTTGGTCGGCGTCCGGCAGAACAAAGCGGTAGCAGTTCAGGGGGACCCTGACCACCCCGTCAACCGGGGGCGGCTGTGCCCCAAAGGATTGAGCGAGCATCAGACCATCGACACCGAGGGCAGGCTCGAGGTGCCCATGGTCCATGGTCAGGCCAGCACCTGGGGCAACGCCCTTGATGCCATGGTGGAAGGCTTCAGCGATCTGATCGCCCGCTACGGGCCGGAGTCCGTGGCGGTGATCTCCACCGGCCAGCTCGTCACCGAAGAGTTCTACACCCTGGGCAAACTGGTCCGTCTGGGCATGGGCCTGCACCATTTCGACGGCAACACCACCCTGTGCATGGCCAGCGCGGTGTCCGGCTACAAGCTGTCCTTCGGGTCTGACGGTCCGCCGGGCTGCTACGAGGACTTCGAGTTGGCCGAAGTGGTGGTGTTGTGGGGGGCCAACATCGCGGACAACCATCCGCTGCTGGCGCCCCGGGTGATGGGTGCAGAACGCACCCAGACCGTGGTGGTGATCGACCCTCGGGTGACCAAGACGGCCATGCTGGCCGACCGCCACGTGGCGGTGGCCCCCCGGGGCGACGTGGCCTTACTGAACGGGATTCTGGCCACCATTGTTTCGGAGGGACTGGTCGATCTCGACGCGGTAGCCCCCCAGGTCGATGGATTGGAGGAGTTGCTGACCCATCTGCAGCACTGGGACGCCGAGCGAGCCGCCCCCGAAGCGGGGGTATCGGCGGAGGAGATCCGCACCCTGGCCCGCCTCATCGCCGGGGCATCGCGCTGTGTGCTGGCCTGGACCATGGGCGTCAACCACTCGGTGCAGGGCACCGACACCGTCACCTTGTTGAACTCCCTGGCGGTGCTCACCGGCAACATCGGCAAGCCGGGAGCGGCGCCATTCTCCATCACCGGCCAGTGCAACGCCATGGGCACCCGAGAGGCCGGCTTCACCGGCTCCATGCCCGGCTACCGGGCCTACGACAACCCCAGCCACCGCGCCGAGTTGGCCGCCTTGTGGGGAGTGGAGGAATCCCGCCTGCCCACCGAACGGGGCCGGGCCTACCCCGACATCATCAACGCCATCGTTTCGGGGCGCATCAAGGGCCTGTGGATCATTGCCACCAACCCGGTGGTGTCCTACCCCAACCGTGACGTGCTCTGCCATGCCCTCAAATCGCTCGAGCTGTTGGTGGTCCAGGACGGTTACGAAACCCCCACCACCGAGTTGGCCCACATCGTGCTGCCCGCCGCCATCTGGGGGGAGAAGGACGGCACCTTCACCAACAGCGAGCGGCGAGTTTCCCGGGTTCGAGCCGCGGTCGACCCGCCCGGCCGAGCCCGCAGCGATTTCGACATCTTTCTGGCCATCGCCCGCCGCTGGCCCGGCGCGGCCGAGCTGTTCGAGGGCTGGCAGGTGCCCGCCGACGCCTTCCAGGAATGGCGGCGGGTGTCCGCCGGTCGACCGTGTGACTACAGCGGCATCACCTATGAGCGCATCGACGCGGCCGGCGGCGTGCAATGGCCCTGCCCCGAAGGAGATGACATCGCCCTGGGAGGCATTCAGCGGCTCTACACCGACGGGCAATTCCACCGCCCCGGCGGGCGGGCCCTGTTGAAAGTGGTGCAACCCCAACCCCTGCGCGACGGACCTAGTCTGGAGTATCCCTTCGTGTTGAACACTGGGCGTACCGTGGAGCATTGGCATACCCGCACCAAAACCGGTCGGGTGGCGGTGTTGGAGGACCTGGCCCCCGAGGCGTGGATCGAGATCAACCCCCACGACGCCCAACGCCTCAACATACGTTCTGGACAATGGGTGCGAGTCAACTCCCGGCGCGGCGCGGTCGAACGCATCCGAGCCAGAGTCACCACCATCGTGCGGCCAGGGGAGGTGTTCGTGCCCTTCCACTGGAACGAGTGGTGTGCCAACCGTCTCACCGACGACGAGTTCGACCCGATTAGCCGAGAACCCAATTACAAGCAGTGCGCGGTGCAGGTCGAGGCCCTGCACCGCTGAGGCCGGCCTCCCACCTGGCCGGAGCTCTTCACGAACCCGAAACAAAAGAGAAACATGGTGACGCCAACCTGGGTGCAATGCCAGAAAACTTGCTGGAGGGCTGCTGCATCGGCGTTACCGCCGATCGCCGTTGGGACGAACAAGCCGAGCTGTTGCGCCGCCGTGGCGCCACCATCGTGCACGGTCCCTCCATCCGCACCCTGCCCTTGGGGCCAGGGCCGGACCTGCGATCAGCCACCGAGGAGTTGATCGCGGACCCACCCGCCTTTCTGTTGGCCAACACCGGCATCGGCATCCGCGCCTGGTTCGCAGCGGCCGATTCGTGGGGTCTGGGCGAGGACTTGCAGGCCGCGCTGCGGGACACGCGCGTCTTTGCTCGAGGCCCCAAGGCCTCCGCCGAGGTGCACCGAGCCGGCCTGGAGGTCGAGGCCAAGGCCGCCTCGGAACGCCTCGAGGAGATCATCGACCTACTCACCCAGCAGGACCTCACCGGCAGACGGCTGGCCTTCCAGCGTCACGGCGAAGACTCCACCGCCGCCCTGGAGCCCCTGGTGGCGGCGGGGGCGATCATCATCGAGGTGCCCGTCTATCGCTGGATCTTGCCCGATGACCACCGGCCCGTGCTTCGACTCATCGAGGCAGCCATCGCTGGCCGACTGCATGCGCTCACCTTCACCAGCGCCCCCGCCGTGCGCAACTTCTTTGCCATCGCCGACGACGCCGAACTCGGCGAGCAGCTGCGACGGACCCTGGCTGCGCCCTTCATCGTGGCCTGTGTCGGCCCGGTCTGCGCCGAGGCGGCCCGGGCGGAAGGGGTGGAGCACCCCGTGGTCCCGGACCGGGCCCGTCTCGGTCCCATGATCCGAGCCCTCACCGAGGCGCTGGTAGCCGGCGAGCAACCCATCGTCTTGGACGGCACCGCCATGGTGCTGCGGGGCAACGCAGTGGTCACGGGGGACACCCACGTCAGCCTGTCCGACGGTGAGGCTGCCCTGCTGCGAGTGCTGCTCGAGGGCAACGGCACGGTGTGCTCCAAAGTTGCCTTGTTGGAGGCGGTGTGGGGCGACGCGAACGCCGACCCGCACCTGGTCGAGGTGATGGTGGGGCGCCTGCGCCGCCGGCTCGGGGCCGCAGGGGCCGCCATCGTGTCAGTACCCCGCCGGGGCTACACGCTGCGCTGACCCCGCCGGGCCCGCCGGCTCAGGCCACCACCACCGTCTGCGCCACTGCGCTCAACAGCTCACCCCGGCGGTCCAAGCGGGTGCGTCGCCACTGGGCAAAGCAGCTGTCGCTCCAGCGGACGGCCCGGTCAATGCTGGCGTCCTCGTGCTGGGGGTAGTCCGCCACCACCTCACCCGAGGTCGGATTGACAGAACGCAAGACAGGCAACGCGACAGCGGACATGCGGGTTGGGCTACCACAACCAGCACCGGAACAAACGTCGCGGACTCCGCCTACCATCAGCAGTCATGCGTCGGCCGAAACTCTGTTGGCCAGGACTCTGTTGGCCAGAAGCATGAGCGGGCCGCTGTCGTTGCGCTTCTTGTGCTCGGCCAGCAAGGCCGAACAGCTCGGGGTTTCTGAGGTGGAGGTGGCCGTGGTGGGCCGCTCCAACGTGGGCAAGTCCACCTTGCTCAACGCCCTGGCCAACCGTAAGGACCTGGCCCGCACGTCCAAAACCCCCGGCGCCACCCGGCTGCTGAACGTGTTCGAGATCCAGCCCGGGCCGCCCGGACGCTGGCTGGTGGACCTGTCCGGCTACGGCTACGCCAAGGTGTCTGACACCGAGCGGCGCCGGTGGCAGGCCATGATCGAGGGCTACCTCATCGACCGACCCACCCTGCACAGCGTGCTGTTGCTGGTCGACGGGGAGATCGGCCCCACCCCCGCCGACCTGGGCACGGTGGCCTGGCTGCGCCACATTGACGTGGCCTTCCGGGTGGTGGCGACCAAGATCGACAAGGTCGGCCCCTCCCGGCGGGAAACTCGCCGGCGAGACCTGCTGGCCAAGCTTGAGCTGGCACGCAACGAGGTCTCCTGGTTCAGCGCCAACAAGGGCATCGGAGTGGCCGAGCTGCGCCAAGAAGTCGCCCGCCGCCTGGAGATCTGAGCCAGCCCGGCTGGCCGGGGACGAATCCCACCCCGGCTAGCTTGGGCTTCCAGATGCAGCACTGGATGGCGTTTCAGGACCCGGCCAAAGTCAAAGGACAGCGCCTGCAGCGCAGCGTGGTGGTCCGGGTCTGGGGTTACGTAAAGAGTTACCGGTGGTGCATCGTGGGATTCCTGGCCACGGTGATCGTGGGGTCCTTCGTGGCCCTAGCCAACCCCTTCATCATCCGCACCCTGCTCAACAGCGCCATCCCCAACGGCGACCGGGCCCAGGTCAACGTGCTGGCGGTGCTGCTGCTGACGGCGGCCATCGGTGGGGGTTTGTTGTCACTGCTGGGTCGCTGGTGGTCCTCCCGCATCGGTGAGGGCCTGATCTACGACCTGCGCACCCAGCTCTACGACCACATCCAGCGCATGCCGCTGGCCTTCTTCACCAACTCCCAGACCGGGTCGTTGACCTCCCGGCTCAACAGCGACGTGGTCGGGGCCCAACGGGCGGTCACCGGCACCCTAGGTTCAGCGGTGGACCAGATCGTCACCGTCACCACCACCATCGGCGCCATGTTCTTCCTCAACTGGCGCCTCACCCTGCTGTCTCTGGCCGTGCTGCCGTTCTTCCTGGCCGGCTCCAAGCGGGTGGCCCGTCGAGTGCGGGAGCTAACCCGCGACTCGATGAACTACAACGCCGGCATGTCAAGCCAGATGACGGAGCGTTTCGAGGTCTCCGGTGCCCAGCTGGTCACTCTGTTCAGCCGTCACGAAGACGAGATGGGCCTGTTTCAGCGCCGGGCCGGCAAGGTTCGGGACATCGGTGTGCGCACCGCGGTGTACAGCCGGGTTTTCTTCTTGGCCCTCAACATCGTCAGTACCGTTGGCCTGGCTGCGGTGTACTGGTACGGCAGCCAGCTCGTCATCGGCGGCGAGTTCGACATCGCGGACCTCATCACGATGGGCCTACTGGTCAACCGGGTGTACGACCCGCTGATCGCCCTGACCAACCTTCGGGTCGACGTGCTCAGCGCCTTCGTGTCCTTTGAGCGGGTGTTCGAGGTCCTCGATGCCCCTAACCCCATCGTCGATGCGCCCGACGCGGTGGCCCTGCCCCGCCCCCACGGGGTCATCGAGTTCGACCACGTCAATTTCACCTATCCCGCCGCCGCCAACACCACCCTGGCCTCGCTGGTCGACGGGATGGTGTTGTCCTCGCAGGCTTCGCCGGTTCTGCACGACGTGTCCTTCCGGGCCGAAGCGGGCCAGCTCATCGCCCTGGTCGGACCGTCCGGCGCCGGCAAGTCGACCATTGCCTCACTGCTGCCCCGGCTCTACGACGTGAACGAGGGCGCCATCCGCATCGACGGACTCGACATCCGCCACCTGCGCCTGCACAGCCTGCGCTCCGCCATCGGGGTGGTGTCCCAAGA
>JANPEN010000174.1:0-7244 GCA_031422955.1 Acidimicrobiia bacterium | reverse complement strand
ACCGCCCTCGCCTCGCTGGCCGAGGGTTCCCTGGCCGTGCTCACGTCCACTGGTGATCTCACCGTGGCCGACGTTGTCAACGGCTCCGTTCGTTCCGAAACCGTCGACGCGCGCGTCGGGCGCGGTGCCGGCCTCGCCTTGCTCTCCGACGGCACGACGTTGCTCGTCGCGGGAGAACGCGGTGTGGCATTCATCGCCACCGGCGGCGGCGGGCTGTTGCGCCAAGCGGTGCCCTATCCCGCCGGCCAGTCGGCGCTCAGCGCGACGAGGAACGGGGCTTGGGTCAGTGCCGAGGCCCTGAACCTGGCGAGAGTGTCCCAGACCACGCCTATCCGGTACTGGCGTTGCGTTCCCGACGGCGGCTGTGAGTCGGCCGAGGCGCTGCCCTGGCTACAAAACACGTTGACGTACCCTGACGTCTGGTCGAACACGTGGGTGCGAATGCGCATCATCCCGTTCACCGACTTTCAAGTGTTCGACGCGGCGACGAGCCAGCCGTTGTCACCGATGATTCAGCTGGCGATCCCCGACGGGTTTGGCGGCGCCTCGGTTGTACCCGCTGACCGTTCGTGGATCGCTCTTAGTCGGCGGCATGTCGATTCGAGTGTCGTGCCCCCCGGGGTCGTCCAGGTGAACGCCTTGCCCTCGGGGGAACGGATCGCAACCATCGAGAGTGGGCCAGGCGTCGGTTTCGCCATGCCGCCCTCGGAAGCCGTTGTCCTCGCCTTCTCATCGGAATCCGGGGAGAGCTTCCTCATCGACACGGCCACGTGGACCTCTTCGCCGTCCCCCCTCGGCGCCGGCGCGGTTGTCGCTGCCGCCTACAGCCAGGACGGCCGCTGGTTGGTCACCTCCGATACCGCCGGTGACCTGGTGGTGCGCGATCCGGCCACTTTCGCCGAGCTGCGGCGCATGTCCTCCGAAGCGGGGTCGAGCCGGGGCGGTTTCGCCTTCTCCGACGACGGCCGCTACCTGGTGAGTACTCATGACGGCAAGGGTCGTTTGTGGGAGGTCGAATCGGGTGAGCTCCTCGGCCAGCCCATCGGGGGCATGCCGACGGTGTCCCCCGCCGCCTTCCCGGGACCGGTCGCCGGTTTCGTCACCGTCGATGCGGCCGAGAAGCACCTCCAGATCTGGCGCTTCGACCCGTCGACCTGGCTCGACATCGCCTGCCGCGCCGCGGGCCGCAATCTCACCCTGACCGAGTGGGAACAGTACGGCCCGCGGGACAGCGAGTACCGGGCGACCTGTGCCCAATGGCCGGTTGAAGCCTGAGTAAAGCGCTGACAGGTACCGGCTCGGTCGGCGCCGTTCGGTGGTCGTGCAAGCATCAACTCGTGGTGGCCTCCTCCCACTGCACCGCGTAGACGAAGTGGCTTCCGTCGATGCCTTTCAGTTGCACCTCGCGAGCCGGACCAAAGGTGATGTCTCCCCGGGCGGCGACGATCTCTCGGACGAGGCTGGAGACCAAGATTTCGGCTCCGTCGGCGAGGTTGGCGACCCGGGCGGCGACGATGACATGGCGGCCGAACAGGTCCCCGGTGCGGTCCACGATCGCTTCGCCGGTGTGCATACCCATCCGTATGCGCACGCCGCTGCCCTGCGCCCTCGACACCTCCAAGGCTCGTTGGGTGGCGATGGAGAACAGCACCGCCCGTCGGGCCGAGGGAAACGTGAGCATGAACCCATCGCCCTGGGATTTCACCTCGGTGCCACCAAAGCGGACAAGCTCATCGCGCACGATCCGGTTGTGGGTTTCCAGCACGTTGAACCACTGGCGGTCACCGAGCCGGGTGGCGATCTGGGTGGAGGATTCGATGTCGGAGAACACGATGGTGAGGGTGCCGCCGTCGGAGGGGTCCACCACCGGCTGCCAACGATCCGACAACGCCACCTCGGCCTCCGCATCAATGGAAGTCCTACGTAGGTCCTCGACCGGCCCGGCCCCTGCCTCGGCCGTGGATCCCGCGATGGTGGTCGCCCGCAACGAGGGCGGCGCACCGGCACCACCGTCCACCGTCACCAGGGTCACCGACGTCTCTCCCAGCCGCGCCTCCCCGCCCACTCTCAGCTCGATCGGCTCGGTGGCCGCCCGGCCGTCGACGAATGTGCCGTTGGTGCTACCCAGATCAACGACGAACAGTCGGTCCTCGACCACGCGCAGCTCGGCATGGCGCCGCGACGCCTGGGCGTCGGCCAGCAGCAGCCCGTCGCAGTCGCGTCCGAGCTCCAATCGCCCGTGGATCTCTACAAACAACGGCTGTCGGCCGGGCTGACGAACCGCCACTAACGCAGGACGCTGCACCCAAACACTCATAGCACTCTTTCGGCTCTCGGGCGACACCGTTTCTCCTGCCTTGTCGGCGCGTCATACCCTGGTTGCTCCCACGCTCGGCGGGCATCGGCGCCACTGATCCTCAGGCGCCCCGGCGGAGGGCGTCGATGGGGTTGAGGCGGGCGGCGCGTGCGGCCGGGTAGGCACCAGACATCAGCCCGATGACGCCGCCGGCCAGGGGGGCCAACAACGGTGGGAGGGGATCGAGGACCGGCGTCCATTGTTGCTGCGCCGAAACGGCCACCACGACCAAGGTGGCCAGACTGGCCCCAATGATACCCCCCACCACCCCCACGGCTGCGCTCTCGAGCAGGAACTGTTGGGCGATGTGACGCCGACTGGCGCCTAAGGCGCGGCGCAAGCCGATCTCACCGGTGCGTTCCATGACCGAGACCAGGGTGACGTTGGCGATACCGATCGCCCCGACCACCAGAGAAAGCCCGCCGAGCAACAAGAACATCAGATCGAGGTCGCGCTGCACGGCGTCGCGGACCCGTTGCGGTTCTGGCGCGGACACCACTTTCAGGCTACGAGGGTCGTCGGGGCGCAGGGCGAGGGGGATCTGGCTGGAAATGAGGCGGTTGGCGCCGATGTCGGTTTCCACCACCACCAGACCCGGGTGTTTGCTCCGGTAGCGACGCCGTGCCGTACCTTCGGGAATGATGACGGCTCCGAGCAGATCGGGTTGACGGGCGACCCCGTCGAGAATTCCGATCACCAGGTACAGCTCGTCCCCGATGCGTAGGGCGGGCAGATCCTCGACCCTGTCGATGCCCAGACGTTGGGCCGCGTTCGGGCCCAGCACGGCCACTGATTCGCCCCGGATTGAATGGGCCTCGTCGATGAGGGCGCCCGTTCGAAGCTCGGCCCGCACGGCCTGAAACAACCCCGGTGAGGCGGCGGTGACGGTCAGCTTGAAGGCACTCGGGTGCTGTGGGTCGTTGAGCGCGGACGTGGCCACCAGCGAGTTTCCGGTGTCCAACACGGTGAGGTTGCCCACCGCCGCCACACCCTGGAGGCGGCCCAGTCGTTCGGGGCTGTCCCAAGGCAGGGCCGAAGTATCGCCGCCAAGGGCGGAAGGTTTGGGGCTGACCACGATCTCGGTTGCGGCCAGCTCATCGAAGCGACCAACGATCTGGTGGCCGGCGGTGCGAGAAAGCCCGAGCGTGGCCACCAAGGCGGTGAGACCGATCACGGTGCCGGCCACGGTGAGGGCCGTGCGTAGTGGGCGAGCCAGAAGCCCGGCGGTGGCCTCTCCGGCCAAATCCAGCCAAGCCATACCAGATGGTCTGGTGAGCGGGTTGGTGTTCAGGCGCATGAATGGATACTTCCGTCGGTGGTCGTGGTTTCAGCAATGAGGGTTTCAGCAATGGAGCCGTCCACAAGGCGGATCTGGCGCTCGGCGCGGGCGGCCACGTCGGCTTCGTGGGTGATCATTACGATCGTGGTGCCTGTTCGATGCAGTGCTTCGAACAGCGCCATCACGCCGGCGGTGTTGACCGAATCGAGATTTCCGGTGGGTTCATCACACAGCACCACCTCCGGTCCGCCCAGCAACGCCCGAGCGATGGCCACGCGCTGTTGCTCGCCACCGGAGAGCACCGATGACAACGCCTCGGATCGATCGCTCAGGCCGACCTGGTCGAGCACGGCCAAGGCCCTCGCCCGGCGATCGCGGCGCCCCCCGCGACGGTAGATGTCCGCCATCATGACGTTTTCCACCACGCTGCGATACGCGAGAAGGCGAAAGGATTGAAAGACAAATCCGATGCCACGGCTGCGCAGGCCCGCCAGCTGGGGGTCGCTGAGCTTGGCGACGTCGACCCCGGCGAAGTGGTAGGAACCCGAGGTCGGGCGGTCCAGGCATCCCAGGATGTTGAGCAAGGTCGATTTTCCTGACCCCGATGCGCCGACGATTGCCATCCAATCTCCCGCTCTCACGGTGAAATCCACGCTCACCAGCCCGTCGATGGGCGGACTCCCCCGGAAACGTCGTCCCAGGTTGGTCGCTCGGAGCAGCTCCTGGCGTTGAGAGCCGGTAGCAGGTTGCGGTTGATCACCCACGGGACACCGCAGCGCGCTGGGGGGAGGTGGCGGTGGTGGCCGGGCCCGATAGCTCAGGCGTTGGGCCCATCCCGACGACGACAAGATCGTCGGCGACGAGGGTGTCGGTGATGGGCGTGATCGCCACGTAGCCATCGGCGGAAAGGCCCGGTTGCACCGTGATGAACTCGATCAGCCCGTCGCGGTCACGTCGGACCCGCGACGAGCCGTCCGCAGCCATCGTCAGGGCGCTCAGAGGCACAGCCAGGACCCGATCGCCACTGGAGACCACTGGGATAGTTAAACGTACCGAGGCGCCGGCCAGCTTGGCTGGTGGAGAGGCCACATCTACTTCGATATACACATGGAAACCGTCCATGCCGTTGGTGCCGGGGCCCTGGGCCACTGAGCGGACCACCCCCTGGGCGGAGATGCCGAGGTCGGGTTCTTCAATGCGCACTGCCATGCCCGGTGTAACCAACCCGGCGTCACGGACGGCGAGACCGCCACCGACGTACAGCATGGCGTCACTGGCGGTCAGGATGGTTGCTGCCAACATGTCCCCGGGGCCCAGCTTCAGCTCGGTGACGCGCACAGGGGCGGGCACGAAGACAATCTCGTCTGCCGGTACCTGCACCCCGCTGCGGCTACGGGCGATCGTCGCCTCCTCCGAGGCCTGGGCGGCTGACTGCGTGCGCAGCAGCGCCACCTGGCGAGCGGCCGAGAGGGCAGTATCGGCACCCTGAACGGCGAGATCGGCGACGACGACGTCGGCTTTGGCGGCCTGGGCGGCGATGAGCGCTTCGTCCACGGTGCGCTGGCTGGCCAGATGAACGATGTCCCTGGAGGCGCGGGCCGTGATTGGGTCGGCTTGGCTGCTGGCCCACTCGGCGTCCGCGGCCTGGTTAGCGAGGGCGGCACCGGTGCGGGCGCGTGTCAGCTCTCGACCGGCTAGGTCGGCCCGCTCGGCGGCGGTGGCGGCTGAGGCGCCGGCTTGGGTCAGGGCAGTCTCAGCGGCGTCGCGTCCGGCGCTGGCGGTCACGGCCTCCGCGGCCGCCAACACCATCTCGCTCTGTCGGGTTCGCAGCGCCCCAAGCTGCTCGGAGGTCGCGGTGAAGGGAGCGAACCCTTGGGCCCGGTAGAACTGGGTTACGGCGGCCTCGGTGGCCTCGTCGTAGCGATCATCGAGTGGTCCCGGATCGAACCCGAGCCGAGCCAGCGATGCTTCGAGTTGCCCGACGTCCTCGCCGCTGAGGCCGGGGCCCAGGTCTCGGGCCGTGGGCCTCGGACCGAGCAGGAGGAACGTTGGACGGCCCGATGCGCTGGCCACCACTGATCCTTCCTCCAAGGCTGCGCCAACCGGCGCCACCGTGGCCACGATGCCGGCGCTGGCCTTGAGGGCAGAGGTCGCCACCGTCAGCTTCTGGGGGGACCCGTACCGGCCGGTACCTCGGGTGACCACGTCAGTAGAGAGCTGACGGTGTTCGACCGGTACGAGAATAGGTGAAGGCGCCGGGCTGGCGGCCTGTGCGGCCAAGTCGGCCGGTGAGCTGATGCGTGAGCCCGCGGCCACGCCGCCCAGGGCGGTCACCATCACGATGGCCAAAGCACCGGCTATCCGCTTGGAACGATGCACGCGATCTTCCTTTCATCGGCTCGAAACCCGAACCCAAGCACTGTCCTACCGGTCCGCACCTGACACCGGCCTGACTGGGAGATCCGCCGTTGTCAGGGTCGCGTCAGCGAACCAGGTTCACCCTGGCTGCCAACAGATCGGCCTGGGCCGCATCCGGCCCGACAACACGGAGAACGAGCATGACCAGCACCCCCACCCGCACCCTTCTGGCCCTGTTCGGGGGCGTGGTCTTGGCCGCTTCGGCCTGCGGTGGGGGTGGGACCGATACCGCCGGCTCGCTCGGCTCGGGCGGTTCGGGCCGCGGCGCGCCGGAGGAGTTCGGACTTTCGCTGGACCAGTTGGCGGTTCGAGTGGAGCAAACCGAGCAGCTGATTGCCTCTTGTATGGGCGCAGACGGATTCAGGTACCTGGCCGTTGATTTCGCCTCGGTCAAAGCAGCCATGGGGTTGGATCAGACCGCGCCCGGGGTGTCCTCGGAGGACTACGCCAAGCAGTTCGGGCTTGGCATCACCACCCAGTTCGATAAGCCGATCGTGGCCTTTGGGGCCGGCCCGGAGAACAACGCGGCCTTAGCCGCGCTGCCCGAATCCGATCGAGTGGCGTACCGCCGGGCCCTGTGGGGTGAGCAGTTGGATTGGAATCATGCCAGAGCCCTGGAGGAGGAGGACTTCTCCGAAGCCGGCGGCTGTACCCGCGCCGCCGCCGAGCAGGCCTATCCTTTGGCCGAGCTCGGTGGGAACTACGTCAACCCGGCCGATAAACTGATAGCGCAGGATCCTCGTATGATGGCGGCGATGCGGGAATGGTCATCGTGCATGGCCGCCAAGGGTCATGCCTTCGACACTCCTGACCAGCTCAACCAGGATTTCCGTCAACGGCTCGAAGCGTTGTCTCCGGGGCAGGACCCCCGGACCCTGAGCGGAGTCGCCCTGGCGGCCTTGGAGGAACTCCAGGGCGAGGAACGCGCCGTAGCCGTTGTTCATGTCGCCTGCGAGGAGGAACACCTCGAGGGGGTGCATGAGCAGGTGGAACTCGAGCATTACGGCGCCCGCTCGACGTGATCCCGACGTGATCCATATGACAATCGCTGCGGCTTCCTCGGGCGCGGCGGCAGGACAACCTACGAGCTACATGAAGCCGGTCCAACCACCGGATTTCTCGCGTGCCTTATAGATGACGCTCGGCGCCACCCAGGCGTAAGGTTCGTAGCCCACCTCGTTCATGAACGAG
>JANPEN010000173.1:0-4684 GCA_031422955.1 Acidimicrobiia bacterium | reverse complement strand
CCGCAGGCGGGCCAGTACATCCGCCTTGGCCGCGCCCGCGACCAAGAACAGACGCTGCCCGGCCCGGTTGATCACCTGGGGGGTGAGGGTAAGGCGCAGGTGACCAGCGAACGGTCCCACCACCGCCACCGAGGCCGCGCTGTGCAGGACCGCGTCGCCGGGGGGCCACGACGCGGTGTGCCCGTCGAGGCCGAGACCGAGGTGGACCACGTCGAGGTGGTCGGGCAGGGATGCTTCGTAGCGGCGGGCGGCGTCGTGCAGATCGGGCGCGGTCACGTCCATGAGATGCAAACGCCCGGGGGGAAGGCCCACCTGCTCGGCCAGCTCGGCCACCAGGGCGGTGGCGTTGCGGGCACCGTCGCCCTCAGGGGCCACTCGTTCGTCGACCTGATACACGTTGACCCGACCCCAGAAGATCTCGGTGTTGACCAGCTCGGCCAGCAGCACCGACGCGGTAGCGCCCCCGCTGAGGGCAAGGTTGCACACCCCCCGCTTGGCCATGGCCTGGCGGGCGGCGATGGTTATCCGACCAGCCAGCGACCTGGCCGCAGCGGCCGCGCTGGCACCAACGACGAGCTCCATCGGCGCACCGTAGGCCGAAAACGGCCGCCTTGGGTGGCCGTGGCACCACGACCACCTCGGGTCCACATGGCGCGCCGCGGCTACGGTCGATTCCCGTGATCACTGAAGACGAGGTACGCCACGCCCTGTCGGACCTGCTGCCGTTGCGGCGGGCCGATGAGCGCATGACCACCATGGGCGCAGGCAGCGACGACTTGGAGCCCGCCCGCAACTACCTAACCGCCACCGTCGGGGGCGGTTGGGCGGTGCCGGCCTGGCCCGCCCAGCACGGCGGCCGCGACGCCTCCCCCGAGGAGGTCGGGCTCATCAACCGGGTGTTGGCCGAGTTCGCCGTGCCCGACCTGTACGTCTACATGATCGGTTTGGGCATGTGCGGCCCCGCCCTGTTGGCCCACGGCAGCGACGAACAACAGCAGCAGTGGCTTCGCACTATCGCGTCCGGTGAAGAGATCTGGTGTCAGATGTTCTCCGAACCCGACGCCGGCTCGGATCTGGCCAACTTGGCCCTGCGAGCGGTACGCGACGGCGACGAATGGACCCTGGAAGGCCAGAAGGTGTGGACCAGCCGGGCGGTATGGGCGGAGTGGGGGCTGTGCCTGGCCCGTACCGATCCCGAGGTGCCCAAGCACGCCGGGCTGACCATGTTCGCCTTGCGGATGGACGCGCCTGGGGTAGACGTGCGGCCACTGACCCAGATGAACGGGGACGGCCATTTCTCCGAGGTTTTCCTGCAAGGGGCCAGGGTGCCCGACGCTTGGCGCATCGGCGATGTCGGTGCCGGCTGGAAGGTGGCCATGACCGTGTTGGCCCACGAACGTGCCGCGGCCGGCACCAGCCGTGGCGGCGGCGACGGCGGAGCCAAGGGGGTGCGAGTGCCGGGCTGGATCCGCGACCTGGCCGGCCGGGGGGCGCTCACCGGCGCGGTGCAACGGCAGCGGGCCATGACCATCCACGCCCGTGACGCCGCCGCCGGCTGGACTTCCGAACGAGCCAGCGCCTCGCGCAACCCCGGCCCGGCCGGCTCCGGCGCCAAGGTCCACAAAACGGCTTCGTTCCAGGGCCGGGTTTACCTGGGCAAGGACAGCCACGGCGCCGAAGGCATGCTGAGCACCCACGACGGGCACGTCGAGTTCCTCACCGGGCCGTCAATGTCGATCCGGGGCGGAACCGACGAGATCCAACGCAACATCCTGGGCGAGCGGGTGCTGGGCCTACCCAGCGAGCCTCGGGTCGATCGCGACATCCCCTGGAGCCAGGCCCACAAAGGACAACGATGAGCGCGGACCATGAGCTGCTACGGGCCACCCTGCAGCGTTTCGCCGCCGAACGGTTACGACCGGAGTTCTTGCGCTGGCGCAGCGAGGCCTATCCCCGCCAGCGGATCCTGGAGATGGGCGAGTTGGGCCTGTTGGGTCTGCGGGTCCCCGTCGAGCACGGCGGCGGGGACGGCAACTTCGTCGAGTTGGGCGTGGTCAACGAGGAACTGGGCCGCGGCGATGTGTCGGTGGCCTATTTCCCCCAGTTGGCGGCCATCTCCGCCGAGCTGTTGAAACGGGCCGACGTGGGATTGCAGCAGCGTTGGTTGCCGCCCCTGGCCACCGGCGAGGCGGTCATCGCCTACGGGCTGACCGAGCCCTCCACCGGTTCCGACGCCGCCGCCATCAAGCTCCAGATGCGCCTCGATGGCAGCGATTGGGTGCTCAACGGCGAGAAAGCGTCCATCACCTTTGCGGGGCTGGCCGAGGCGGCCATCATCTTCGCCCGTTCCGGCGGCGAGGGCGCCCGCGGGGTCAGTGGCGTGCTGGTGCCGCTCGACGCCCCCGGCATCACCCGGGGGGTGTACCCCAGCTCCTCCACGCCGTTGACCCAGCGAGGTTCGCTGCACTTCGACAACGTCCGGGTCCCCGCCGACCATCAGATCGGGGTGGAAGGGGCCGGGTTCGTGTCCGCCATGCAGGCGCTGGACTTCAACCGGGCGCTGATCGGGCTGGCCGTCATGGGCGCCGGCTTCCAGTCCCTCGACGAGACCATGGAGTACACCAAGGCCCGCACCACCTTCGGCCAGCCCCTGGCCAAGCGAGAGGCGGTGGCCTTCAGCATTGCTGAGCACCTGGCCAGCCTGCGCGCCGCCCGGGCGCTGGCCTACGAGGCGCTGGCCATGGCCGACGCCGGAGTCCCCTACGTGGCCGAGGGGGCCATGGTGAAATGGCTCGGACCCAAGCTGGCGGCAGAGGCCATCCACCGCTGCATACTGTTGCACGGCTGGATGGGTTTCTCTACCGAGTTGCCCTTCGAGGCCCGTCTCCACGACGTCATGTCCCTCGAGGTAGGCGACGGCACCGCCGAGATCATGAAAGGCATCATCGCCCGAGAAGCCATGGGCCGCGAATACGTCGCCTACCGGTAACAGCCTGCCGATAAGAGCCGCCTACCGGAAAGAACTGACGGTGAGGGGGTAGGCTCGCCTGGTGAAGACCGTGGTGCTGGGCCCACGTCCAGCCGAGTTGGAGGCGTTGCTCGAGCAGCGCCGGACTCGTGGTCTCGACCTGTTCGACGAGATGTGGGAGGGCGTTCTGCACATGGCACCCGCGCCCCGTGCTACCCATGGCATCGTGGCCGATGAGTTGGCGGGGGCGCTGCGTGATGCCGCTCGGCGAGCGGGGCTACGTGGTTCGGGGCCGTTCAATCTCGGGTCAGCCACTGACTACCGAGTGCCCGACAGTGGATACCACCGGGGGGTACCGAGCGACGTGTGGCTCCCCACCGCGCTCATCGTGGTCGAGGTCGTGTCCCCCGACGACGAGACCTACCAGAAGTTCGCTTTCTACTTCGCCCACGGGGTTGAGGAACTCGTCGTCGCTGACCCGGGGACGAGGACTTTGCTTTGGTGGCAGCGTGGAGACCAAAGCTTCGAACCCGTCGACGCGAGCTTGCTACTCGGCGTCCAGGTGGCCGACGTCTTCTCCCAGATCGACTGGCCCTGACCGGGCCTAGCGGGTCCGGGCGCGCACCGGACCGATTCGAAGGTGCACCATCAGGTGGACGACCCCAGTGGCGGTTCCATTAGGGTCCGTTGCCAAGCCGCGCAGACGGTGTGGCCGGGACTTCGGAGAAGCCGACATGAGCATTCACGTGACCTTGGAGTTGACCGCGACCGAGGGCAGGGTCGACGAGCTGATCGCCGTGTTCAAGAAGCATCTTCCTGACACGCGGGCCCGTAAGGGGTGCGAGTTTGTAACCGTGCACCAGGACCAGGCCAAGCCAAACCAGATCCTGCTGAACGAGCGATGGGCTACACGCGAGGACGACGACGCTTACCGCTCGTGGCGTGCCGGCGACGGCGCTATCAAGGAGATGAAGGGCCTGGTTGCCGCGGCCCCGGTCATCCGCTACTTCGGCGACGTCGACGCTTGATCGATTGCGGCCGCGGTGCTGAAGGTACCGCCGCTCAATTACAGATGAACGGTTCGTATTTAGCGAAGGAACACATTGGCGAACTTGTATCGCCTGTTAGCTCACCGCAATGGCGAACTGTCCGAGAGCCGTGGCGCCGCGGCTATCGGTGACCCGAGCGGTGAAGATGTACGTGCCCGCCGTCGTTGGGGAGCCGAAAAAGGCGTCCCCAACAAGGGACAGCCCGGGCGGAAGGGCCCCGGCAGTGATCGCCCAGGTATAGGGGCGCACGCCGCCGGTGGCGGACAATACGGCGCCGTAGGGCTGCCCGACGGTCCCTGCGTTCAGCACAGTGACGCCCCCGGCGATGGCGAGCGGCGGCGCGGCACGCACCGAGATGCTGAAGGTCCTGCGCGCGGTAGCGCCGGTGCCGTCGCGGACCTCGACGGTGAAGCTCGACGTGCCGGCCGTCGTGGGGGTACCGAGGACCCGAGCCTCGGGCCTGGTTGGCAAAGTATTCCCCTCAAAGCTCGTCCCCGCGGGCACGCTGCCGGACACCAGCTTGAACCGAAAGCTTGAGGGCCCAGGCGGGTCCGACGCCACGATGTAGCCGAGGTAGGCCTGGCCCACGGTCCCATCGGGCAGCTGTGCGGGGGTGATGAAGCCCAGTGTCTCGGGTGCCGCCAAGGTCACCGACAGGCTATTGGAG
>JANPEN010000172.1:0-1825 GCA_031422955.1 Acidimicrobiia bacterium | reverse complement strand
GGACATCGTGTCCCGCCTGGTGGACCGGTCGATGGTCATCGCGGTCGAGGACCCCGGTGCCTCGGGCGAGTGCCGGTTCCGGATGCTGGAAACTTTGCGCCAGTACTCGCTGGACCACTGCATTGACGTGCCCCAGCTTAGCGAGGCGCGAGACCGCCATCTCGAGTACTACCTCACCTGGATCGAACAGCCCGACGGGTTGTGCCCCAGCGACGAGACGCAGGAACGCATCGAACGGGAGTACCCGAACCTACGGGGTGCGCTGGAGTGGTCGACCGGCCAACCTGAGTTGGCGTTTCGCCTCCTGGCCCAGCTGGCGATCTCTTGGGCGAACCTCGGCCGCCATGCGGACGCGCGGCGGTGGGGCCGACCAATTCTCGACCAGGGGCCAGGCGCGCACCCAGAGCGGTGGGTGACCGCCGTCGGTTCCCTGTGCGACACGCTCATGTTCGCCGGTGACGAGACAGTGGCGGAGCTGCTGCCTCAGGCGATGGAGGTCGCCACCCGAGCCGGTGATCACGCCACCCTGTCCGGTTGCCACGCCATTCTCAGCATCTTCGGCCGGGACGACCCGCTGGAGCACGCCGCAGAGGCACTCCGGCACGCGCGCGCATGTGGCAATCGGTTTCGGTTCGCGGTAGGCGCGCTGTTGGTGTCGCTTACTCGGACGGCAGCAGGCCATCTCGACGAGGTCGCCGAGCTGCGCGCCGAGGGACTCGACGCGTGGCGGGCGATTGGGAACCGCAGCTGGCAGGTCCAGTGTGCGCTGGTCGGCGCGATGGAGCCGACGATTCGCGGCGACGTCCACCGAGCAGTCGCCGGCACGCTTGCGGATGCCGCACACCTCATCGGCACCTTGGAACCGTGCTCGATGAGCATGTGCGCATCGGGCCTGGCCTATGTTGGCATGCTCGCCGAGCGCGACGACATGGTGGCCCGAGCGTTCGAGCTGTTCAGCGAGCGTGGCGTGCAGTCCGCCGTGGCGTTTGTCCCTTCCGAGTTCGCCAAGTGCAGGATCGTCGCTGCACTACGCCAGGGCGGTCGAGACGTCGACCTCGGTACGGTTCGTGAATTGCTCGCCAGCCCATGGGCCAACTGGTACGAAGAACTCGGCCACGGCGCGCTCTTGAGCTGTGACCGATACGAGGAGCTGGAAGGTCTCCTTGCCGAGAAAACCCCCGACGGACCGTACCCCGCCTGTTGCTGGAAACTCACGGGCGCGCACCTGTCCCTGCATCGCAACGACATCCCCGCCGCAGAGGACGCCGCCAACGCGGCCCTCAGCGCGGCGCACGCCGGTGGCTACGGCCTCGTCCTCATCGATGCACTCGAAACCCTGGCCGCGCTCACCGATGACCGCGTCACCTTCAGCCGGTTGTTGGGGATCGCCGCCGGGCGGCGAGACCGTTCCGGCTACCGATTCCGCTACCCCCACATCACCCGAGCGCTCGGCCATCGCATCGATGCCCCCGACCACGACGCCTTCGCGGCCGGCGCCGCGCTCGACCCCGACGCCGCGCTCGTCTGGGTAACTCGCACCCGTGGCCACCGCATGCGGCCCGCCTCGGGCTGGGCCAGCCTCACGCCAACGGAGCAGCGCGTCGTCCAACTCGTCGAAGCGGGGCAGACGAATCCTGAGATCGGCGAACGGCTCCTCATGAGCCGCTCGACGGTCAAGACCCACCTCGCCCACATCTTTTCCAAACTCGGCGTCAAGAGTCGCGCCCAACTCGCCGCTCAAGCCAGTGCCCGCGGTCGTCGAGCGGAGGAAGCCTGACTCGTTCCCCTCGTTACGTCCTGGCTGCGGTGGTCTCGGGAACGCGGG
>JANPEN010000171.1:0-2549 GCA_031422955.1 Acidimicrobiia bacterium | reverse complement strand
GGACTGGGGCACACCAAACCGCGCCAGGCGGACGACCGTCCGTACAGAACCCCACGTGAGCGCACCAGATCCCACCCGCTGGACAGTCCTTTCGGGACTCTTAATCCGCAGGTTCTGGGTTCGAATCCCAGGGGGCGCACCGCAAATATGCAGGTCACAGTCGTGTAGCTGCCGCCAAACCGGGCAGGGCGGTGGTCTTGGCGCCTAACTTGGCGCCAAAGTCGGTAGGCCCGTCGGACCTCGTGGACGGTACTGAAGCGGGGCCAGCTGGCACTGTGTTCGAGTCGAGATGCTCATACCTCCGCTAAGCGCATCGGACCGGCCAGGTTCGACAACCGATCCGGGAAAATCTCTACGCACGGGCCGACCGGATGGTGGTGAGGACACGCCTCGGCTCGGACCCCCGGTGGGGTGCCGGTTGCGCGGTCGGACAATCAGTGCGTCATCCACGCCAAGCTGGGAGAAGGCGCAAGAACCGTTGCCATGCCATGGCTGCGTGGACGCCGACGCCGTTGTCAACAGCGCCGCTGGCGGGTGCGTCAGGTATCGAACCGGCCGCGATCAGGCGGCCGGGGGCCGCTACTCGCTTGTGGCATGCCGGGATCCGCCGTTTGGCAGGTAGTCCGCCCCATTCCGCCGCCGTGAGGTTGCGCCTGGCCACCTCGCACGCCCGCCGTCTCCACACTGCAAGGTCAATGTCGATGACCATGGTCGTCGCTTCCGGGCCGTTCAAACCGTCCACTCATGCTCAACGAGCGAGGCGCTCAACAACTGGGCGCTACAGCTTCGTGCCGGCTGCCATTCTGGGTTGGGTTAGGCGAGCAAACCACCCACCAGCCGTTGCGCATATAGACGATCCGCTATAGGATACGGCGGATGTCGACAGAGTCAGGTGCCCTGATTCGAGAGGCTCGACGCCGCTCGGGTTTGTCCCAGGCCGAACTGGCGCGACGCGCCCACGTATCTCAACCAGTGATCAGCGCCTACGAGAGCGGACGGAGAGAACCCGGTCTGTCGATGCTCACCAAACTGGTCGAAGCGTCAGGCCACCGCCTCCAACTCGGCCTCTTCCCCGCCCCGCACCGCATACGAGCGTTGCCGGATACCCCGATGGGCCGACGTCTACGCCGGCACCGTCGAGCGATCCTCAACGCCGCCGAGCAGCGAGGTGCGACGAACGTGCGCGTGTTCGGCAGCGTCGCCCGCGGCGAAGACACCGACAGCAGCGACATCGACTTCCTCGTCGACCTCAACGAACACGTCGGTCTCCTCGGCCTGATCGGCCTCGAATCAGACATCGCGGAGCTTGTTGGCCGTCCCGTCGACATCGTGCCTGCCGCCAACCTCAAAGACGCCGTCGCCACCCAAGCCCTTTCCGAAGCAATACCACTGTGAGACCAGACGCCCAACGACTCGCCGACGTGCTCTCCGCCGCCGAGGCCATTCGCTCCCACCTGACACGCGGCACCCTCGCTGATGGTCTCGTCTTCGACGCCGTCAGAGTCCGGCTCATCGAGATCGGCGAAGCCGTCAAAGACATCGACCCCGAACTGTTGGCCACCGAACCCACCATCGCATGGCGGGACGTCGCCCGCATGAGAGACCACCTTGCCCACCGCTACTTCGACACCGACCACGCCATCATCCAGGCCACCATCGACAACGACCTACCACCCCTCATCGCAGCAACGGAACGCCTCAACCGACACCTCGCAGCACGGCAAGAACGCACCTGAGGAAATCCAGATCGGCTGGTGCTCGAACCCCCCTGCTGCCACAGCACGCTGGCAGAGACACCGCCGGTTACCTCGCTATCACCTCGCCTCGCCCGACACACGACGAACCCTCATAGCCGACAACGCCATCGCCCGACTCCACCGCGTTCGCAACGACCTACCCCGACAACTCCACAACGCCGCACCCGCAGCCTGTGGGTGCCGGAAATGCATCCCTGCACGTCGCAGGCCTAAGGGATTGCGGAGACTCGCCAGCCGAGGAGACTCGCCGACAGCCGCCAGCAGGGTGCGAAGGCAACAAACGTGATCGTTATGTCAGCAGTCCAAGAGCGGCACCCGGCCACATGGACCTCTCTTTGAACTGGGACTGGCGGCAAGCGGCTGCTACGACCTCGATTACCAAGTCTCGACTGCGGCCAAGACTGCAGAGACGACGTCGCGCGCAACCGGACTACCAGCCCCACGCCGCGACCTTCACGGCAGCACGTGGCAAGCACCATCGCCGAGAGCCCGATCGAGAGCACGCGAAAGCTTCACCACCACTCCCCTGACCTGGCCGGATGAGCTTTTCGGCACCCACAGGACACAGCTGAAAGGATCCGCACCGCGTTGCCCACGGGAACGTTCCGACGCTCATCCGACTTGGTTCTGCGCCGAACCTCGACAAAGGGGTAGGCACCCGTCGGGTCGGTCGCCTCGATCCCCAGCTCAGCCCTCCATCTCCATCTGCATCTCCATCGGCACCCGGCCGTCGGGCATCGTGCGGTCGGGGTCGAGACCGGGCGCGAGCCGCGGGGCGAACGCGACGACTAC
>JANPEN010000170.1:0-10389 GCA_031422955.1 Acidimicrobiia bacterium | reverse complement strand
GACGCGACGGTCGCGTGCCGCCCAGTGAGGAGGCCGCCGTGCGACGCAGCTTGTGGGGATGGTGCCTGGAGTCCGAGGAGCCCACCGCCGCGGATCGGGCCCGGCGGGCCGCGCAACTCGCCGAGCAGTTCAGGGTGGACGTCAAGCCCATCCCTCTGCCCGACCTCAACCGCATTGAGCTGCGCGCCCCTCGTCTGCAGCCTCCCGTGACCTTGGCCGGGTTCTGTTCCACTGACACCTGGGAGCGGGCCTACTACAGCTACGGGTCCCATTTCACCGACTACACCAACGCCTTTAACGGTCACTACCCAAACCCCGTCGACGTGGTCGCCCACCCCGGCACCGAGGTCGAGGTCGAGGCCGTGCTGGACTGGGCGGCGCAGGTCAACGCAGTGGTGGTGCCCTACGGCGGGGGGTCCTCCGTCGTTTGGGGCGTGAACCCACCCGAAGCGGACCGGGTCATCACCTTGTCCCTCGACCGCCTCGATCAGGTGCT
Organism: Acidimicrobiia bacterium; assembly: GCA_031422955.1. Lineage (GTDB taxonomy): Bacteria > Actinomycetota > Acidimicrobiia > Acidimicrobiales > CAIXPF01 > CAIXPF01. The sequence goes on along the minus strand of JANPEN010000170.1, from coordinate 9,893 downwards.
GGAGATCGACAGCACTTCCCGAGCCGCCCGCATCCAGGCCGGGGTGTTCGGGCCCCACCTCGAGGAGCAACTTCGTCCCGCTGGCTTCACCTTGCGTCATTTCCCCCAGAGCTTCCGCTTCTCGACCCTGGGCGGCTGGATCGCCACCCGTTCGGGGGGTCACTACGCCACCAACCACACCCACATCGATGACTTCGTGGAATCGGTGCGCATGTGCACCCCGCAGGGTTGGTGGGAGTCGCGCCGCTTACCCGGGTCGGGAGCGGGGCCCAGCCCCGACCGCATGGTGATCGGCTCCGAAGGCATCCTCGGGGTAATCACCGAGGCCTGGATGCGGGTGCAGGCCCGGCCGGTGTTCCGGGCCACTGCCGGCATCACCTTCGATTCTTGGGCCGAGGGCTGTGACGCCGTGCGACAGATCGCCCAGGCCAAGCTGTGGCCGGCCAACCTGCGCATCCTCGACCCCGTCGAAGCCAAGCGGGCGGCGGGGCTCGATGGTGGCCAGGCCCTGCTTATCGTCAGCTTCGAATCGGCCGAGTTGTCCCAACGTCAAGCCATCGACGATGCCGTCAGCATCGCCCGGGGTGTCGGTGGTCACATCGATGCCGGCGATGTGGTGGTTTCCGGTGAAGGTGAGGCAACTGGTCGAGGCGGGGCGGTGGGGGCGTGGCGGGACGCGTTCATCGGAGTGCAGATCGGTCTCGACATGAGCCTGGGGTTCCTGTCCGACACCTTCGAAACGGCCATTACCTGGGACCGGTGGCCCGCCTTCGATGCTGCCGTGCGCGAGCGCATGGGCAAGGTGCTCACCGACACCCTGGGCGCCGGCAGCTTGTCCTGTCGCTTCACCCACGTCTATCCCGACGGCCCCGCCCCCTATTACAGCTGGTCAGGGATGGGCGCTCAGGGGTCCGAGATCGCCGGCTGGAGCGAGATCAAGGCGGCCGCCAATGAGGTGGTGATCGACGCAGGGGGCACCATCACCCACCATCACGCGGTTGGCCGCATGCACCGACCCGGCTACGACCGGCAACGACCGGAGCTGTTCGCCCAGGCCCTCCGAGCGGCCAAGCAGGCGGTGGATCCCCAGGGCTTGCTCAACCCGGGCGTGCTTATCGACCCATGACACGATCCGCGCCCGACGCGCGCCTAACGTGGTCGTTGTGCATGGGTTTGTGGTCAGGAAGCGGGACAACGGCGCCGACCTGCCCGCCGGCCGACGCCAGGTCGGCCGGCCCGGGGCCACTGTGTTGGCGCTGCTGGCGGTACTGTCTCTGGCCGCTTGCGGCGCCGCGGGCGATTCGGTCAGTTCCGCCGGCCGGGCTCGGGTCTCCACTCGGGCCACCGCAACCACCCGGTCCGGCGCGGTTCTGACTCCATCCAGTCGGGCTTCGACCACCTCGTTGGCGGCAGGCTCGGCCAGCCCGACGGCCACCTCCGGCCGGGTCATCGCTCCGCCGACCTCGGGAGGCGACGGTGAGGTGAACGTCACCACCGTGGTTCCTCGAGTGCTGGAAACTCTGCCCACCGCCACCACACCGGCCAGCACGGGCACCACTACCACCCCTGCCGAGGGTGGGACGGCTGGGACCACCGGGCCGGTCGCCCCGGCGGGTACGGTGCTGGTCACATCGGTGGCCTGCGGTCGCCACGATGACGGGGACTGGGTGGTGTTCCGGCTGGACAACTCCGGTGCTACCGCCACGGCCGGTTACGGCCCGGCCCCGGTGGCCGTGTCCGGGGATCGGGCCATCGTCGTCACCTTCAGCCCCGCCGCCAACGCCACCTCTGGTCCGCCGGCCAGCGGCGGCTGCGGCTTCGCCACCGAGGTGGTACCGACCGCCAGCGCCGAGGGAACGGTCAGCTGGGTCATCGGGGTTCGCGGCGAGCCGCGTATCTCCACCGTGGGGCCGGGGCCCAGCGGTGCGGCCTTTGCCTACGTGGTGAAGTTGCTGGCCTGAGAGCGGCGGCCGCTCAGGCCAAGGGGCGCCCGAAGGGGAGTTGGTCTTGCCAGGTCCGTAGGAATGCTTCGGCCCGCTGGCAGCAGGCCATGAACAACCCCTCGGGCTGGCCGCTGGTTTCGCGCAGCACGTCGATGATGCGCGCGGCGGTGTCGTCGGGTTCCGCCGCGCCCACCCCGACCAGCAGGGGGGCGGCCAGTGAGACGAAATCGGGAACGTAGACCACCCCGGCTCGTTGCATGACGGCGAGCGCCTTGGCCGTTACCGGCACCGGTGCGATGGGGACCACGGTGCGGGCCTTGAGCAAGGCGGCGCCTTCATGGCTCATTGCCCCCGCCTTGGAACCGCAGAAGACCACCTCGACCTCCGCTCCCCAGGCCGCCCAGGCCGGCTTGCGGCTGGTGCCGATGGACTTGGCCATGGCCTCCTCGTTGCCGGCCCAGGCCTCGGCCAGGGCGGCTGGGGCAAAGCCTTCTGGTTCGAAGGCGGTGCCGGCCGGCGTGGCCACCGCCACCACCTTGGCCCCTGCCGCCACCGCTCGGCGGGCCAGGGCCACCCCCACCGGGCCGAATCCCTCAATGGCGATGCGCTGGTCCCGCAACGGGCCACCAACGTGCTCGGCACAGGCCAGTGCCCCGGCCGCCGCCAACTCGTCTCGGCCGTGTACGCCGTCGCGGACCTCCCACAGCAGGCCCGGCCGTGGGTCGGTGGCGACGAGGGCGGCCAGCTGATCGGCGTGCACGCCTCGCCCCGGGTCGAAGAGCACCGGCGGATCGAAGGCCGCCACCTCCTCGGCGAAGGCGGCCACCGCGGCGGCTCGACCTTCCGGCGCGGCGTTGACCCCCGCCGACGCGCCGCTGGCCTGAATGCCGAACACCGCAAAGCTGTAGGTGACGGATCGGGCCAACATCTCCGCCCCGCCGACGAGGATCTTGGGAGCGGATCGAACAACGCCGACCGCCCCTGGGGCCTGCTCGAGATCGAGGAGCACGAAGCCGTCGACGGTGGTGAGTTTGCGGGTCTTCACCACCCCATCATGTTGGTCGGAGCCCACCGCCCGCCACTGACATGGCCAGCGCCGCCATCCGGGCGAGCAACTCTGCGGGAGGGAGCGGTCGGTTGGGGTGGCTGAGCCCGGTCGGGCTGGGGACGGGCGGGGTGCCGAACCTAGGCTGGCTTTCTGGCCGCCCCCCGGCTCGCCAGCATCCACGGGAGGGGACCGGGCCATGACCACGCCACCGCCGCACCCGATGAGCCCTACGACGGCCGAACGGGGCGATCCGGACTTTTCGGGCTGGTGGGTGATCGCAGGGTTGTTCGTGGTGCTGATGGTCTCCTCCGGCTTCGGTTTCTATGGCCAGGGGGTTTACCTGCGGGCCTTGGTCGAGGAACGTGAGTGGTCGACCGGGTTGACCAGTACGGCCACCGCTACCTTCTTCGTGGTCTCCGGCCTCGCTGGTTACGCCGTTTCCGGGTTCTTGCTGCGAATCGACGTGCGCCGCGTCATCGCGGTGGGGGTGGTGCTGGGAGCGGCGGGTCTGGCTCTGCTGGGCCAGGCCACCGAGCCCTGGCATGCCTTCGCCGCCGACGTGTTGTTCGGGGTCGGCTTCGCCTTGGCGGGTCTGGTGCCGGCCACCACCACGGTGGCTCGGTGGTTCGTGCGCCGCCGGTCGGTGGCGTTGTCGGTGGCCTCGACGGGGCTGTCCGCCGGGGGCATCGTGGTGACACCCTTTGTTGCTTCGCTGGTTCAAAACCGCGGGATCCAGGCGGTCACGCCGTGGTTGGCCGTGGTGTGGGTGGCGGTGGCGCTACCGGTCAACTTCTTGCTGGTGCGCTCCTCGCCGGCGGATCGCAACCAGTATCCCGACGGTGATCAACCGGCGCAGTCCCTAACCGGGTCCCCGACGCCGGCGGCCCTACCCGGTGCCAGTGTGGCACCTGGTGCCACCTTTGCCGAGGCCCGCTCGACCCGCTTCTACCGGTTGATGGCGCTGGCCTTCCTATTCGTGATGCTCGGTCAGGTCGGTGCGCTCAGCCAGCAGGTGAAGCTGGTTGGCGAGCGAGTCGACAGCCTGGCCGCGGCTTCCGTTACCGTGGTCGCCGCCGCTTCGGTGGTGGGCCGCCTCGCTGGCGGCGTTCTGGTCACCCGCGTCGCTCCCAAGGCCTTCACCAGCTTCTTGATGTTCCTGCAGGGGCTGGCGCTGGTTTCCTTCGCTTTTGCTGACACCCCGGTGGCCATCATCGTCACCTGCATGGTGTTCGGGCTCTCGGTGGGCAACCTTTTGATGTTGCAACCCCTGATCCTGGCCGAGGCCTTCGGGGTGCGCGAGTACAGTCGCATCTACAGCATGGCCTCGTTGATCGCCACCGTGGGCGTGGGCGCGGGACCTACCGTGCTCGGGGTTTTGCGGGACCAGTCCAGCTACCAGCTGTCCTTTTTGGTGGCAGCTATCTCGTCGGCGGTGGCCTTCGTGTTGTTTCTACTGGCCGGGCCGCTGGTGCCCTTCGGAGCCCGAACGGGATCTGAATGACGCTGCCGTCGCATTGGGACTAGGTTCAGCAGTCCTACGGCTGGCGGGGTCGCAAGGGGAATGCCACCCACCCAGGAGCCAGTCATCATGGGCCGACGGCCGAATCCGCAACGTAAGCAGGACCTGCTGGAGGAGATCGTCGCCTACCTCGGCCTCAACGGCCTTGGCGACATGTCGCTGCGTCCCCTGGCCCGCCAGTTGGGCACGAGCACGTACACCCTCACCTATCAGTTCGGGTCCAAAGATGAGCTGCTGGCTGAGGCGGTGGACTTCGCCCAGGCCCGCCAGCTCGGCGTGATCGGACAGTGGGCGACGGAGACCCCGCGGGATTCCGCCTCGGCGTTGCTGGGTCGCTACTGGCGGTGGCTTCACGATGAGGACAACCTTCGCATCAGCCGCATGCTCATCGAGGCCTCGACCCTGGCCCACAACCAGCCCTTCGCCGAGATTGGCCGGCGGGGGGTGCAGCAGTGGATCGCCGCCTTGTCCGAGGCGTTGGCGGCTCAAGGCTTCGCAGATGGGTCTGGTCAGCTAGCGACGCGGACCTACGCGGCGCTGGTCGGGCTGCAGATCGACCTGATCGCCACGGGCGAAGGAGCTCGCGTCGAGGCCGCCTTCAATGACCTGTGTGACAGCCTCGATCTAGCCAGGGCGGGCGCCGGGGCACCCTCGGCGGCGGAGTAAGTTCACCCCCCCACCAGCATCTTCCGAGTTTCTCCGGTGACGAAATTCGGTGTGAGCGGGTCTCGGATTCGCGACGAATCGATGTCGAATCGTTCCGAGAGGCCTGGCCTAGCCGGCCATGCCCTCTGCGACCAGGCGTTCGAGGGTCAGCTCAGGGTTGTCGGCTTCCACCCGCTCAAGCCAGTAGGGAGATTCGAACAGGGCCAACCGAGAACCGTCGGCCCGGCGCAGCACGGTCACCCCTCGCATGCGCCGCAGGGCCTGCTCGGACGCTTCGTCCGTGCGCCGAGCCACTTTGTAGTTGGTCGGGGTCAACTCGGTCGCCGCTCCGAACTCATGCTCCAAACGGAAGGTCGCCACCTCGAACTGCAAACGTCCCACCGCAGCCAGCACCGGGGAGGAGTCGCCCAGCTCGGGATCGCGCAACACCTGAACCACGCCTTCTTCGTCGAGTTGGGCGATGCCCCGCCTGAACTGCTTGAAACGCCCGGTGTCCAGCACCCGGGCCCCCATGAAGAACTCGGGCGCGAAGCTGGGGATGGGCGGGAAGGTGACCGGCGGCCCGGCCGGGTCGTAGAGGGAGTCGCCGACGCGCACGTCGGTGGCGTTGACCAGGCCAACCACGTCGCCGGGGTAGGCCTCCTCCACCGTCTCACGCTCCTGGCCGAACATGGTGGCTGCGTACTTGGTGTTGAACGGCTTGCCGGTCCGTCCCTGGGTGACGATCATGCCTCGTTCGAAACGGCCGGAGCAGACCCGAATGAAGGCAATGCGATCGCGATGGGAGGGGTCCATGTTGGCCTGGATCTTGAACACGAAGCCGGAGAAGTGCTCCTCCAGCGGGCGGCGCTCGCCCTCGGCGTCGAGGCGGGCCTCAGGCGGGGGGACCAGTTCCACCACCGCGTCGAGCAGCTTGCCCACCCCGAAGTTTGTCAGGGCCGAGCCAAAAAAGGTCGGGGTGGATTCGTTGGCCAGGAACGCTTTGACGTCCAGGTCGGCGCCGACCTGGGTCAACAGCTCGATCTCCTCCTGGGCGGTCTCCCAGGCCAGGCCCTCTTCCCTGGCCGCTCGCTCCGGGTCGATGACCTCCTCGGGGGCGATCTGAGAGCCTCGCGCGACGCGGGTGTAGCGGGTGTAGCTGCCGTCGCGCCGATCCAAGATGCCCCGGAAGTCACCGGCGAAACCGACCGGCCAGGTCACCGGAACGGCGGGTAGGCCGAGCAACTTTTCTACCTCGTCGAGTAACTCCAAGGTGTCGCGGCCGGGACGGTCCCACTTGTTGAAGAAGGTCAGCAGCGGCAGGCGCCGCTCCCGGCAGACCTCGAACAGTTTGAGGGTCTGGGGCTCAATGCCTTTGGCTGAGTCCAGCACCATCACCGCCGCGTCGCAGGCGGCCAGCACCCGGTAGGTGTCCTCGGAGAAATCGCGGTGCCCGGGGGTGTCCAACAGGTTCACCGCGCAGCCTTTGTAGGGAAACTGCAAGGCGGTGGAGGTGATGGAGATGCCCCGCTTTTGTTCCAGCTCCATCCAATCCGAGGCGGCCGCCCGCCGTCCGTCACGGGCCTTGACCGCGCCGGCACCGACCAGGGCGCCGCCGTAGAGCAGGAACTTCTCGGTGAGCGTGGTTTTGCCGGCATCGGGGTGGGAAATGATGGCGAAGGTCCGACGCCGGCTTGCTTCACGCCGAACATCCATGGCTCCAGCTAACTCAGTCGAGCTCGATGATGCCCAAACGCACGGCCGAAAGGACCGCGTGGGTCAGGCTCTGGGTGTCCAGTCTGCGGTAGATGGCGTTCAGATGGTTGTGGACCGTCTTTTGGGTGATGTTGAGCTGGCGAGCGACCTGCTTGGTGGTGGATCCGTCGGCGATGGCTTGGAGGATCTCGATCTGTCGGTCCGAAAGCACCGCCTCTGCCTCGCCCCGGACCAGGTCGACGGTGGTCAGGTCGACGGCAGGAGCTGAGTCGGTCAGGTCGACCAGCGGCTGGTCCTTGACGACCGCCAGCATGGCCACCGCCACCTGCGGGCTGAAGCCGACCTCTCCGCTGGCCACTCCCCGCACGGTGGCCAGCACATCAGCGAAACTGGACCCTTTGGACATGAAGCCGGCCGCTCCTGCTTGCAACGCTCGGCGAGTGGCCTCTACGTCGTCATGCATGGTGAGCACCACCACCTTGGCCCCAGGTAGCTGTTCCTTGATACGACGGGTGGCGTCGACGCCGTCCAGAATTGGCATCGACAGGTCCATCACGATCACATCGGGGCGGGTGGACAGGGCCAGGACCAGGGCCTCTTCACCGTTGGCGGCCTCGCCCACCACCTCTTCGCCGGCCGCTTCGAAGCTGCGGCGAATACCCTCGCGCAGAATGGCATGGTCATCGACCAGCAAGATCCGCAACCCGCTCACGTGCTGTCGTCCTCTCGTGCCCGCCCGGCGCGCGCTGTGTCGTCTCGTGCCCGCCCAGCGCGCACGGTATCGTCCCGTGCCCCCCCAGCGCGCACGGTGATGGTCGTGCCTTGCCCGGGCCGGGAGCTGACCTGGAGGCGGGCGCCGATGACGTCGGCGCGTTCTCGCATGCCCACCAGGCCGTAGGCGCTATCACGAATGGCGTGGCCGGGATTGAAACCGCGCCCGTCGTCCCTGATGACCAGGGTGCCGGCCCCATTACCGACCTCCCAGCGCACGCCCACGGTGGTAGCCCCTGCGTGTTTGGCCACGTTGGACAAGGCTTCCTGCAGGATGCGGAGCAGCTCGGTCTCTACCCGCACCCCCAGCCGTCGACCGGGGTGGACCACGGACAGCTTGGCCTCCGTCGCCCCCGCCCTACCCCCGCCGCGCTGGTTGAAGCGTTGCACCAGCTCCGCCGCCACCGCGGCGAACTCGCGGTCCTCGGTCACCTCGGCCCGCAGCTGCCGGAGGGTTTCGCGCAGCTCATCAATGGCTGTTTGCACGTCGCGATGAAGCCGTTCGAGCTCCTCGTTCGAGTCGTCTGCTGCATCGATGATGCGCTCCAGCTCGAAGCTGATGTAGCTGAGCCACTGGCCCAGTCGGTCGTGCAGGTCGCGGGCGATCCGGGAACGTTCCTCTTCCGCTCCCAGGCTGCGCAGACGCGAGAAGCTGCGGGCGTTGTCCACGGTCAGGGCCAAGACATCGCTGAGACCGGCCAACAGGCGAGCGTGGCGGGCGCTGTACTGGCCAGGGTTGCGGTGCTCCACCCCCAACAGACCAATGGTACGGCCGCGGGCTCGCACTGCCACGTAGAGCCCGCTCGCGCTGCGCGGCCCCAGACCCTGGCCGGGTTCGAAGCGTGCGTGGAGCAGGGCAGTGCTTGCCTCGGAGGCGAGGCGCAGCGGCACCGGCAACTCGAGGTCGTGCAGCGCGGGGCGCAGTGCACATCCATCGGCGATTTGGGGGACCCATTCCTCGCTGTGGTCGTCCAAGGTGACCAGGGCGATGACATCGGCGTCGAAGGTGTGTCGCAGCTCGGTCCGCGCCGCGGCCATGGCCTCGCGCAGATCGAGGGACTGGGGCAGGGTACGGGCCAGCTCGTTGAGAATGTGGAGCAGATCGTTGGTTTCCGTGAGCAGGTCCAGCTGGCCGGCCAGGCTGGCCCGTTTGTTTTCTGCCTCGAGGAGCCGGGTCCTGGCAAAGGCCACCATGGCGACGACCAGCACCAGGCTGGTCAGCAACATCGGGCCCTGGCCCTGGCCCGGTTGGAAGGCGTCGTTGCTGGCGGCCGCGGCCGTGGCGGCGGCGGCCAGGCCCACCCCGGCGCTGACCAGGCCCGTGCCCAAGCCCCAGCCGAAGGTGGCAACCACCGCGGTGGCTACCACGCAGAACACGAAGGGGCTGTTCAGGGCCCCGCTCCAACCTACGGCGAGACCGACCACCGCCGCGTCGAGCAGCGCCAGCAGTCGTCTCCAGACTTGGGGCGAACCCAAACGGATTGGTCGCAAAGTGCGCCAGGTGGTGAGGAAGAGGACCACCGCCAGGGCGGCCACTACCTCCAGGTCGCCCTGGTTGGCCCGGGTGACGGCGGCCACCATGGCGTACAAGACCGCCCCCCAGCGCACCGCGGTGATGATGGGGGAGACGCCTGCTTGTACCGGCGGAGGCAGGCGCAGAGCCAGGGAAGCATCGTCGCTACCGCCGAAGGGCGGGGCCCGCAGGGCCAGCAGGGCCTGGTCTCGGTCGAAGGGTGGCTCCGGTGATGCGGCGGCGATACCGGGGGGTTGCAAGAGGCCCTCGCCGGCCAGCATTCCCAGCAGCTGGGGGGCGCGCGGATCGATCACGTCATCGACGTCAGGGGGGCGTTCGGTGCCCTTTGGTTCCGCGCTGGCGCGCAAATCGATCTCGGTCATGGCCCGTCCGACCGCGTGTTGTCCGTCTCGCTGTTGCAATCCCGCTGCGGCAAAACCGGCTGTCCTTCCGGTTGCGACCTCAATGCCCAACCGCATGCGTGGGTTCGCTCGTCGGGCGTAACCACGTACGGTCGGAGTTGAGTGGACAAAGAGTAGTTGAACGGCCCCCGGATGACCAGCATGAATCCCGGCCCTGACCCCACATCGGACACCCGCCACCCGACACTCGACGTCAGCCCACCTCGTCCTCGCTGGTGATGGCTTCGACTTCCAGACGGGCGCCGACGATGCGCTGCTGGCAAAAGGCGATGAGCTGGGCGGCGCGACGGACCCGGGGTCCCAGCCGGTCCACGTC
>JANPEN010000169.1:0-10362 GCA_031422955.1 Acidimicrobiia bacterium | reverse complement strand
GAAGGTTCCGTCGGGGTCGAGGCGTAGGACGAGGTTGACGTGGTGGCGGTCTGACCGGGACCGGTTGCCGGGTTCGCGGCGCAGGCTGTTGGCGGCGAGGTCGGCCAGGGTTTGGGCGCGCATGGCGGGGATGCTCAGCGTTTCCATCGACGGGTCCCCGTCTCGTTTGGCTTGGAGGTAGCGGGCGATGCCGGTGTCGAGGACCTGGTTCAGGAGCTGGCCGTCTTGGGGGCTGAGGTCCCCTTCGAGATGCCAGCGCCCTTCGAACGTTTCGGACAACTGCACGGTGGACGGTTCGGGTTCGGGTGGGACCAGATCCGCAGGGTCAGGGCTGTCCACCGCCTCAGCGGCAGCGACCCAGGCCTGGCAGGCCGCAGCCAGTTGCCCGATGGAGTCCAGGCCGACGAGCATCTCGTCGATGTTGTCGTCGTAGTTGGCTTGGGCCTTGGCCCGACAGGCGGTCAACAACCGGACCTGCGTTTCGTTCAACACCCCCGCCCTCGCCGCCGCGGAGCTGTGGGTCATGTGCTCGAGGTGGCGGGCTTGGCGTAACACCTGCTGGGCTCTGCCGCGGGATTCGCCGGTGTGAAACGCTAGCCAGGTGCTGGGCGAGGTGAACCCGTCTTCGGCCCACCCGCCGCTGCGTTCACCGGAAAGGGCCACCGTCCGCAACAGCTGCTGGGCGAGGTTTATGATCAGTTGGGTTTCGCCGGCCAGCTCGGGCTGATAGCAACAGGGGTCCACGGTCTGGATATCGTGTCGGAGCAGATCGATGAAGACTCCGTACCCGCCCGCTGACATAAAACTATGTTAGCCGACCGGGAGAGGGGAAGGTGGGAAAAGTCTAAAGCATGGAGCGAAATAGGCAGGGTACGTTGCGATAGGGCGGCGCTAGCTATTTGCCCCTTTGGTCCAACGTTCGGTCCGCCGTCGATTCTGATGGAGACGTATCTGCGGTTGAGTTTCTTGAAGTACCGATATCAGCTCGGTTACGAGATGTTGTGCGTCGAGGTGCCGGACTGGTTGACTTGGTTGCGGTTCTGTCGGATCCCGCTCGGCGAACGGGCTCCGCATCCGTCCACGTTGATGAGGATCACGACCCGGTGCGGGTCCTCGACGGTCGCTGAGCGCAACGCGCACCGTGATCGGGGCTGGCCATCTCCGGCTCCGGGAGTGGTACGTGGACCCCGAAGTGGCAAGGTGCGCCTGTACGAAGCGGCCACCGGGTCGCGGCTGGCTCGCTCCCAAGTCGTGCCCGGCGCCGATATCCCGGGGATTGTGTTCGGCCCCGCCGGCAGCTGAGCTGAGCCCAGCTCAGCTTCGCTCAGCTCAGGCGTTGGATGGCCTTGTCGGCGATGATCCGTCCGATGGCGAAGCTGGCGGTGGCCGCTGGCGAAGGGGCGTTGACCACGTGGATCTGCCGGGCGGTCTCGGCGAAGGCGAAATCATCAAGCAGAGCCCCGTCCCGGCCGATGGCCTGGGCCCGTACCCCGGCGCCCGTGCGGATCAAGTCGGCCTCGACCACCTCGGGCACCAACGCCTGCAACGCGGACACAAACGCCTTCTTGGACAGGCTGCGGTGGATCTCGCCCAACCCGGTGCGCCAGTAGTTGCGGGCCAGAACGCGCGAGCTGCGAGCCCCGAGGATCTCTCGCAGATCCCGCCGGTCGATGGTTCCCCAACGGTAGCCCTCCCGGGCCAGGGCCGGCACCGCGTTGGGTCCGGCCTCCACCCCCCCTTTCATCATCCGGGTGAAATGCACACCCAGAAACGGAAAGCGGCTGTCCGGCACGGGGTAGATCAAGTTGTTGACCAGCCCCCGCCGGGCCGGGACCAGCGAGTAATACTCGCCCCGAAAAGGCATGATGCGTACATCGGTGTGGCTGGCGGGGGAAAGGTTGGCCACCCGATCTGAATGCAGCCCGGCGCAGTTGATCAACACCCTCGCCGCCACGTAGTCCCCGGTGGTGGCCACCACCACCTGGCCATTTTCCTCGGCCAGCCCGGTCACCCGTTGGGAGAGGCGGATCTCGTGATCCGCAGCCCGCAAATCATCGGCCAGCCATTCGCACAGCACTGGATAGTCCACGATCCCGGTGGAGGGCACATGCAAGGCCCCCAGTCCGGCGGCGTGGGGTTCCAATTCCGCCAACTGCTCAACGCCGATGCGCCGGGCCGCCACCCCGTTGGCCGCAGCCCGGCCGGCCAGGATGTCGAGCTGAGCCAACTCCTCGGCCCGGGTCGCTACCACCACCTTGCCGCACAAATCGTAGGGGACGCCTTTGTCGGCGCAGTAGCGCTGCAGTTCCGCCTTGCCCTCCACGGTGAGACGGGCCTTGAGTGAACCGGGTTTGTAGTAAATTCCGGAGTGGATGACACCGGAGTTGGAGCCACTCTGGTGGCGGGCGATGGCCGGTTCTTTTTCAATCAGGGCGATGCGCAGATCGGGACGGGCCATGGTGATGGCCCTGGCCGTGGTCAACCCCACAATGCCGGCGCCGACGATGGCCACATCGACCCGGGCCCGCAGCCCGTACTTGGCACGAGGGGAAACCCAGTCGGACATACCGGGTGAGCCTAGGCGGGGACGGCCTGCACGGTTCAGCCTCGACCTAGCGGTCCCGGCTCCGGCCTACTCGTAGGCGATGGCATCGAGGATGCGCAGCCGACCGGCCCGCCAGGCGGGGATCACCCCGGCGACGATGCCCAGCACCCCAGCCACCACCACCGTGAGCGCCAGCTGCAGGTAGGGGATCTGGATGGTGTTGATCACCGAGGTGGGAAGGGCCGAGCCGATGGCCACCCCGAAGGCCACCCCCATGACGATGCCCAACACCGTGCCGAACAGGGACACCACCATGGACTCGATGCGGATCATGCGCCGGGTCTGGTTCACCCGTTGACCCACCGCTCGCAGCAGGCCCAGCTCCCGGGTCCGTTCGAATACCGCCAGCATCATGGTGATGACGATGCCCAGGGCGGCAATGACGAGGGAGAACAGCAGCAACGCGTTGACGATGAAGGCAGTCTGGTTGATCTGTTGTTCTTGCGTGGCTTGGAACTCGGCCCGATCTTCCACGTTGACGTCAGGGAACTCGGTGGTCACCGAGCGGATGGCGGCGCCACCCGCCTCGCTGGCTACCCCCTCGGCCAGAGCCACCCCGCCGAAGGCGTCGAGCTGCGCGTCGGGCGGGTAGTGCTCCTCGAAAATGGCCATGGGCACGATCCAGTTGGCCCCGGTTACGTTGGTGCGGAACAGCCCGGTGATGCGCAGATCGGCGCTTCCTACCGGGAAGAGCACCGAAACGGTGTCGCCCAGCACCAGCCCGGCGTCCGCCGCTACCTCGTCCTGCACCAAGATCCCATCGGCGGGAATGTCTGCCGCCGTACCTTCCCGTATGTCGAGGTCGATGATCTGGTCCAGCCCTTGGGGCTGCACCGCCTGGATGGATTTGTTCTCCCCCGCGATCTTGGCCGAGCCCTGACGGAAGGTGGTCACCTGGGCGACCTCGTCGAGCTCGGACAAGGTGTTGGCCAGCTCGGGACTGAAGCCGGTGAAGCTCTCCGGGGTGAGGAAATAGTCCGCCGAGATGCCGGTGCGCAACTGGTTGGAGAAGCTGGCCTTGAACGAGGACCCCAGCACCCCCACCATGCTGACCAGCGCCACCCCGATCATGAGGGCGGAAGCGGTGGTGGCGGTGCGCCGCGGGTTGCGGGAGGCGTTGCCTCGGGCCAGCACCCCGGTGACGCCGTAGAGCTTCACGGCCGGCCAGGACAGGAACTCAGCCAAGGGCCGGGCCACGAGAGGGCTCAGGGCAGTGGCCGCCATGAATAGCAGAAACGCCCCCAGACCCATCAAGGAAAGCTGCGAGCTGGTGGATTCGAAGGAGGCGAACAGGGCCACGAGAAAGGCCGCTAGGCCGATAACGCCGGCCACGATGCCCGCCACCGTACGCACCCGTATGCTGTTGGAGAACAGTGAGGCCCCGTCGCGCATGGCCGTGACCGGGGAGACCCGCCCGGCCCGCCAGGCGGGGAACACCGATACCAGCAATGTCACCCCGACCCCCACCACCAGGGCCACCACCCAGGTGGAAGCGCCCAGCACCAGCGGGCTCTCGGGGAAGCCGCCACCCTGGGAGGTGATGAGCAGCACCAACAACCGGGCCACCCCGATACCGGCCAGGGTGCCCACGATAGAAGACAGCAGTCCAATCAGCAGCGACTCGGCCAGCACCGAGAGGGTCACTTGGCTGTTGCGGGCCCCGATGGCCCGTAACAGAGCGAGCTCCCGTACCCGCTGGCCCAAGGTGGTGTTGAACACCACGTTGATGATGAAACCGGCCACGAACAATGCCACGAAGGCGAACACCAACAACACGGTGCGGATGATGTCGATGATCTGTCCGAAGCTGTCAGAGAACTCCTGGGTGGCTTGGGCGCCGGTTATGGCTTCGACGCCGGTGGGCAGCACTGCACTGACCCGGTCTCGCAGCTCGGCCTGGTTGACGCCGTCTTCGGCTTCGATGTTGATGGTCAGGAACTGCCCGGCCAGGTTGGTCAGCCGCTGGGCGGTGGCCGGCTCGAAGAGCAGGTAATAGGCGCCGGCGCCCCCGTCGGGGAAGTTCAGCAGCCCACTAATGGTAAAACGCCCGTCGCCGCCGCTGCCTCGCACGGCCAGGGTGTCGCCCACCGTGAGGCCGTAGTTGCCGGCTGCGCCTCGGTCGATGGCCACCTGAGCGGCTTCGGTGGGTCCGACCCCTTCGATGATCTCGAACACGTCGGTTGACCCGTCCTCCCGGGGGGTCCAATTGAAGCCGAGGATCGGGGCCCCGGTGGTGGTCATGGCCTTGCCGTCGGGCAGGGTGACCGCAGCCAGGAAGGAGATGGCGCCATCGGCGCGAGCTACGCCCTGCACGGCGGCCAACTCCTCGACCAACGTGTCGGGCAACGGTGCCCGCAGGGCCTGGGCGGCGTCGTCGCTGGCCAGGGGATCCTCCGCCCGCACCACCACATCGAGGTTTTCGTTGATGCTGGTAGCCAGGGTGTCGAACGTTTTGCGCAGCGTGTCCGCCAGCACGAAGGACCCGGTAACAAAGGCCACCCCGGCCACCACGGCCAGCGAGGTCAAGGCAAAACGCACCCAACGAGCCCGCAATGAGCGCAGGGTGAGGCGAATCATGATCCCGCCGGTTCGGGGGCGACGGGCGGGGCGAGGTTCTCTGCTCATGGGTCAGTCGCCCGCCGCGTGCATGGCGCTGAGCAACGCGTCGGCGGTGGGATGGTGCAAGTCGTTGACGATGCGACCATCGCCCAGGAACACCACCCGGTCCGCGAAGGAGGCGGCGTGGGCGTCGTGGGTGACCATGACAATGGTTTGGCCCAGGTCGCTCACCGCGTGGCGCATGAAGGCCAGGATCTCTCCCGACGCCCGCGAGTCGAGGTTACCGGTGGGCTCGTCGGCGAAAATGATCTGGGGTCGGCTAGCCAGAGCCCTGGCTACCGCCACCCGCTGCTGTTGGCCACCGGAGAGCTCCTTGGGCCGATGGGCCAGGCGGTCGGCCAACCCCACCGCGACGATGACCTGGTCCAGCCAGGCCTGGTCGGGCTGACGACGCGCCAGGGCCAGGGGCAGCGTGATGTTCTCGAGGGCGGTCAGGGTGGGGATGAGGTTGAAGGCCTGGAACACGAAACCGATGTGGTCTCGGCGCAGCTCGGTGAGCTGACGTTCCGACAGCCCGGCCAGGTTCACCTCACCGATGAAGGTGGACCCAGCGGTGAGGCGGTCCAGCCCAGCCATGCAGTGCATGAGGGTTGATTTGCCCGAGCCGGAAGGGCCCATGATGGCACTGAACCGCCCCTGCTCGAAGCCCACGCTGACCTGGTCGAGGGCGACCACGTGGGTCTCGCCGGAGCCGAACACCTTGACCGCGCCCTCCGCGTGGGCGGCCCACTCGGGGGAGGGGTCAGCGGTGGAGCCAGGCCTTGACGTTGATGGTGACGAGGACGTTGATGGTGACGAGGACGGGGATGGTGACGAGGATGGGGACGGTGGCGACGCCATGAGCCGCCACGTTAGGCACCTTCCAGAGCCTGTCGGGGGCCTGTCGGGGGCCTTGTCCAGGCGCGGCCGTACCCGGGCCGAGGTGGCCCGGGCACGTACCGTCGGTTCCCGCCGATCGGCCGCGGCCTTTGTTCAGCCGCCGAACACCTGGGCCACCCACAGACGACCATTGCCGTCCACTTTCACGGCGATGCCGACGTGGTCGTAGCGGGAGTTGACCATGTTGGCGTAGTGGCCAGGGCTGTTGGCCAGGGCCTGGTGGATGGCTGGGGTGTTGGGTCCGTAGCCCACGTTTTCCCCCACGATGGACCAGCCCTGGCCCAGTTCGTCCTGCAGGTTCTGGTGGGAGAGGGTGGCGTTGTCCACCATCACGTCGACCTGGGCGGCGGCGGACTGTACGAGTCGATCGTCCGGAGTAAGGGCGGCCAGGCCGACGCGGTCCCGCAGCTCGTTGAGGGAGGCAAGAAACTCGGCGGCGGCACCAAATAGGAAGATCGGTGGGCTGCTACTGACGGTGGAGGGGGGAGGCTCGGGCGCTGGCTCGGGCGCAGGCTCGGGGGCGGGAGGCCCGGCGGGGGCAGCGGCGGCCTCGGTGGTGGCCGGGCTGGGCTCGGTGGAGGCGGTCGGCGGGCTGGGCGCCGGGACGGGTGTGGAAGTGGGGTTGGGGCCCGACGTCGAGGTCGACGGGTCGGTCCGGGGGAGCATGCGGGCTCCCCCGGCCGGTGCCGTTGCCTGAGCCGATCCAGAGACCGACCATCCGGCGTCCGCCCGCTCGACGGTCACCGGTTCCCGCGCCTGGTTAGCGACGGGACTAGCTGAGCTGCAGCCGGCCAGCAGCACCAAGGCCAACGCTGGCCCTCGTGTCTTCCTGCTCGGCTCGGACATACAGCTCGCTCCTCCGGGCCGCATCGGATTCGACGAGACCGCTCGATGCCGCGCCCTGATGGCCTCCGGCTGTGACGCTGACTGTGATGGTGTAACCACACAGAGACGACATGACTGTCGGCCTAACCCGAACTGGGCGCGCTACGGTCCTCGGTTCGGGGGAGAGCGGGGCCGTCCTGGCCTGCTCCCAATCACGCAAGCACGCAGGGGGCACACCGTGACCAACACAAGCCAAGACACCGCAGGCCACGACAGCCCAGGCCACGACAGCCCAGACGACGTGGTTGGCATTCGCGCCGCTTCGGTGAGCGAGTGGTTGGCGGCCAACATCGAGGGCGTCACCGCGCCGCTGCGCTTCGAGCTGCTGGCGGGGGGTCACTCCAACCTCACCTACCGGGTGAGCGATGCCAACGGTTCGACCTTCGTGCTGCGCCGGCCGCCCATGGGGGCGGTGCTGGCCACCGCTCACGACATGGCCCGTGAGCACAAGATCATCAGCGGGGTGGGCCAGACCTCGGTCCCGGTCGCACCGGCGCTGGGGCTGTGTACCGACATTGAGGTCAACGACGCCCCCTTCTATGTGATGGGCTTCGTGGAGGGCGTGGTCCTCGACTCCTCCGAGAAAGTGGAGGAAAGCTTTCCCGAGGCCCGGGCCCGTGTCGACATCGGCAGCTCGGTCATCGAGGTGCTGGCCGCCCTGCACCAGGTCGATCCCGACACCTGCGGGTTAGGCGACCTTGGCCGCAAGGACGCCTACCTTGAGCGCCAGCTGAAGCGGTGGCGCACCCAGTGGGAAAGCGCCAAAACCCGGGAGCTGCCGGCCATGGAAGAAGTGGCCGATGCGCTGCAAGCCAACATGCCCGCCCAGGTTGGCTCGGGCATCGTGCACGGGGACTACCGGCTGGGCAACATGATGCTCGGCGGCAACGCCCGCATCGCCGCGGTACTGGACTGGGAGCTGTGCACCCTGGGTGACGTGATGGCCGACATCGGCTTCATCATGAACAACTGGGCCGCCCCGGGGGAGCCCCGCATCACCTCACGAGGCGCGGCCCTGCCGCCCACTGAGGCTGGCGGGTTCTGCAGCCGGCAGCAGTTCCTCGACCGCTACCAAGAGCTGACTGGCCGGGATGTGTCCAAGGTGGACTACTACCGGGCGTTCCAGTACTGGCGCTTGGCCGCCATCGTGGAAGGAGTGATGGCCCGTTATCTGAAAGGGGTGATGGGCGCCGAAGCGGACACCGACGCCTTCAAGGAGCAGATCGAAGGCCTGGCTCAAGCCGCCCTCGATCTGGTTCGTGGCTGGGATTGACGTGGCACGATGCCGGCGCGTCGACCGAGTTAGTTTAACTAGCTATAGCTAGTTCTGGAGCAATTCGATAGTTATGGTCAAATCCAATGCCTGTTCCGCCAATTCTTTGCGGGCATCGGCGGTGTAAGCCTCTAATTGGGCATCGGCGCCTGCGGCCACCATCGCCTGGATGACCAGGCGAGACGATGCGATATCGAGCACGCAACGCAATCGGTCCACCGCGCCGAGATGACCGCGGTCCAAACCGATGGCGATACGAAGCAAGCCGGCCATGATCCGCACCGCCTGCTGATCGGCGGGCTCCAAGGCGGCGAACTCGGGATGGCTACGGGCCTTGGGGGCGCTTTTGCGGTGATAGCGGGCCACCTGGGCGATGAGCTCGATCTCGTGGTTGGTGAAACCGCTGAGCTGATCGCTGTTGCGGATCACGTAATAGCTGTGTTTGTGATGGGAGTCGTGAGCGATGTGGCGGCCCACGTTGGCCAACAACGCCCCCGCCTCGAGCAGCTCGGCGTAATGGCCGGCCAGGCCGTGGGCGGGCGCGGTCTGGGCGAAGAGCTGCAGGGCCAGCTCGGCGCTGTGGTGGGCGTGGGCGACCGCCGGATCGGTCTCCTCCAACAGATGCTCGATGCTGGCCCGGCGCAGGTCCGACAGATGGTGCAACGGGTCGAGGTGCTGGTGGTGCTCACTCTGGCGGGCGGCGTCGAGCAGCACCCCCTCCCGCAGGGCAAAAGCGGAAACGGTGAAGCGCTCGACCCCCAGCTCCTCGGCCAGGCAGTCCAGCAGCACCGCGCCGGCGGGCAGGATGTCGGCTCGGCGAGCCTCGATGCCGGCCAGCCGCAGGCGTTCCTGGGGAGTGGGCGTGTCCAGCAGCAGCTGGGTCAACTTGGCCAGCTCCTCCCGGCTGAAGGTGGCGGAGTTGATGGACTTGGGGGGACGCTCACCGCGCAGATGGGCAGCCATCACCGCCAGGTTCTGAACGGTCCCCGAAGAGCCTATGGCCACGTTGAAAGACCGGCCCCGCAACTCCAAGACGGTGTTGACCAGAAAGCTCTGCAAGTAACGGCGGCAATCTTCGGCCTGGCGCCAGGAGGTGCGGCCCTCGGGAAAGAAGCGGTCGGTGAGGCGGATGGCCCCCAGTTTGTGGCTGCGGGACCATTCGATGTTTGGCCCCTGCGCCACCAGCACCTCGGTGCTGCCGCCCCCGATGTCGATCAGCAGCATGCGCTCGTTGAACACCGGTAGCGCCTGCAACACACCCAGATGGATGAGCCGGGCCTCCTCGGTGCCGGAGATGACCTCGACCTCAATGCCGGCGTCGCGCCAGGCCCGCTGCAGGAACTCCGCTTGGTTCTGGGCCTCGCGCACGGCACTGGTGGCCACCGCCCGAATGCGGGCCCCGTTGATGTCCGCCATCTGGCGGAACCGGGCCAGGGTGGCAACCCCCCGATCGATGGCATCGGGGGTGAGGTGCTTCATGTCCCCCGAGCCGGAGCCGAGGCGGACCATCTCCTTCTCCGAGGCCATCGTCTCGAAGCGCCCGTTGGCCAGCATGCGGGCTACCACCAGGTGAAAACTGTTGGTGCCCAGGTCGATAGCGGCCAGCACCTCGCCCCTGGCGGCGCTGCGGCCCGCCGTGGTGGCGGTAACCGCATTGTTGGGTTGCGTGGATGGGAGCGAGCCGCCTGGCACCCCTTGACCCTACCGGTGGGCCTGGGGCTCAGCCCTCCTTGGTCGCCGCTGGCAGCGTGGTGGGGGCCTCGGTGCCGGCGGTGCCACCGTTGCTTGCCGCGCTACCGGGGCCCTCGGAGCCGTCATTTCCGCTCGACCCCAACCCTGCGACCGGTTGTTCGGCCGGGGGGGCGGCGCCATTGGTGGCGGGCGGCGGTCCGGGGACCACCAGCGTTTGGCCCACGCCCAGCTTGGCCGGATCCTTCAGCGGGTTGAGCTGCAGCAGCACGGCGAAGGTGGTGTTGAACAGGCCGGCGATGCCGTGCAGGGTGTCCCCAGCCTGTACGACGTAGGGAACAGAACCGGGCATGGAGGTGGTGGGGGCCGGCACCGCCGCCACGGTGGGCGTGACCGGCCCTGCCGCCACCGG
>JANPEN010000168.1:0-12282 GCA_031422955.1 Acidimicrobiia bacterium | reverse complement strand
CCGCCCAGTTCTTGAGCCGCCTCGGTCCGAGCGCCGTTATCGACGATGTGCATCGTGCCCCCCGGCTGCTGCAGGAAATGCAGAGCTGGACCGGACGAACGAGTGCACCGGGCCAAGCGTTGGCGGTCACCTCCACCGCTGGTCTGGTTGAGATCGGTCGCATCGTGGGCAGGTGGGACTTGCCGAAGGTGAGCATGAGCGCCCTCACCCAGGGTGAGCTGGCGCAGCGCGTCGGGCGCTTGATCCCCGCAGCCTTCTCCAGCGATCCGTTTGGGTGGCCCTTCGAGGCGCTGGAGTTGTCGGCCTACGTCGAACGGGCTCACGCCGGGGGATTGCCCGACTTGGTGGACCTGGCCGATCTGCGTGAGCGGCGGGAGGGCTACCGCCTACGGATCGAGGCTACGTTTGCTTCCTGCCGTACGCAGGACGTAGCCCGTCTCCGCCGAGTACTGCGGCTGGCCTCGACGAGGGAATCGACCCGGATCGTGTTCGCCGCCGATGCGGCTGAGCTCCGGGTAACTCCCAGCGAGCTGACCGCGGATCTGGAGTTGCTGGAATCGGTGGGCTTGGTACGCCTGAGTGCAGCCTGGACCCGCTTCCGCCGCAATAGCGACAGTGTGCGGGTCTACGTGGGCGATCCAGGCTATCTCGGGGTGGCCCTTGACGGGACCGCCGTTCACACGCGGGTGACGCCGGAGTTGGTCCTACGCACGCTTGTCGCCCATGAGATTTACGCCCAGAACGCGTGGGCTCGCCATCCCGTTGAGATCAGCTATTGGCGCTCCAAACCTTCGCAGTTCGATATCGACCTGCTGCTCGAAGACCGCGATGGCGCCGTCATCCCCCTGAGCGTGTCGGCCAACCCGACTCCGGGAGCGGCCGACTTCGCCGCCATCGACGCCTTTCGCCGCCGCCACCCGCGCGCTTATCGGCGCGGCTTGCTGTTCTATCCGGGTGACCGCATCCGTCCGTTGTCCGACAATCGCTGGGCCGTCCCGCTGTCGGTGCTGTGGACCGTGGCCGATGCCGACCTGCCCCTCGATGTCGCCTCCTTGGATACCGAGTTGGAGGAAGCGGCGTCTGCGATGCGGGTGTTGGTGGCGCGGCCGCGGGTGACCGATCCTGAGATCGTCGCTCGTCGTGATGACCTCGAGGCGGTTATGAGTCGCTCGCTCACGCCGCGCTTGGAACGAATCGCTTTGGTACTGGCCAGCCTCGGATTGGGCACCGATGCGGTGGCGGCGATGGCTGAACCGCCACGATCTGATGCCCTGGCGCCGCCCGCCTGGTCCGCTGGGCTGCGCGAGTTGCTGGTCGGCAAGGTGGTGAATCCTCGCCTGACGGTGCTGGGAGGGCTGGAGATCCATCCCGGTCCCCACGGTCCCGCTTCCGGTTCGAGCGCGCCCCGGTGGGTGGCGTTCGTGAGCGTGGTGCTTGACGGGACAGGAACCTTGCGGTGGCAAGCGGGACACGCGCTGCTGGCGTCCTCGGTCGCTGGACCGGCCCTGCCCACCTTGGTGGGAATGGTCGGACCGGTGCTCTGCCCGGTTGGCGAGGTGGACGAGTCGATGATGGAGCAGCTCTGCGCGGCCTTGGCCGCCAGCCTGCCCGATGCGCTCGCCGCCCTCAGTCCAGCCGCCTAGCCTAGGTACAACTGAGGACTCGTCTCTGCGCCGTCGGGCTCGCCTTTCCTGGCGTCGCAAAGTCACAGCTTCAGGGGACCAATCGGAGCTAGAGCAGCGTGTACTCACCTCGCGCGACGCGTTCCATCCGGCCCTGCAGCACCTCATAACGCAACGAATCGGCCAGCACCCTGACCCCGTCGCCGCTCTGAACGAAGTAGCCACGTCGATGCAACATGGCGTGCAGCTCGGTCAAGGTGAAGGAGTCGCCCCGCGTGCGGAGGATGTCGCGGCACACGGCGCGCAGTCGGCGGCCCCAGAGCGCCACGGCTTTGGCCGCAATAGGTGGAAGTGCTCGGCGTCCTTCGCGAGTCGGCCGCCTGGCTCGCTTGCCCAGGCTCGGCCATAGGCGCCGACGCCGCTCACGCAGGCCACGCATGGCCTGTTGGCGGCGGGCTGAAAGCGAGTCGAGTTGCCGGTCGAGTTCGTTGACCTCGGCTTGGAGCTGGTCGCACTCGGCGTTCAGCAGCTGCCGACGGCGACCGAACACCGGGCCGGTCGAACGCAGCGGGTCGACATTCGATGACATGGGGACCTTCCATCACACCACGCAGGACCTACCGACCACGGTCGGCCCCGCAGAATTACGCGTGCGGCGCCCATGCCCGGGAGGGCCCAACCCGTTGTCACCCATCATCGCACCAGGGTGTGACAACGAAACTCAAGGACGAAAATCGCCCACTTGCCAGCGCCCCTCAGGCGTAGTGCCCATCCTCCCCCCGCCCGTGGCGAGCACCTTGCGGATCGAATCGGCACCGAATCGATCCGCAAGGGTTCCCAGGTGTGCACGCGGGGGGAGGGCGAGGGCGAGGGGGTCAGGTCACGACGAAGTTGACGAGCTTGTCGGGCACGGCGATAACCTTGCGGATGGTCTTGCCGGCCAGGTGCTCGCTCACCCGAGTGTCGGCTCGAACGAGTGCCTCCAGAGTGGCTCCGTCGGCACCTGCGGGTACCGACACCCGCGTTCGCACCTTGCCGTTGAGCTGCACCGGAATCTCGATCTGGTCCTCTACCAACAGGGCTGCTTCGGGCTGGGGGAAGGTCTCGAAGGCCAAGGTGGATGCATGACCCAACCGGCTCCACAGCTCCTCTGCCAGGTGAGGCGCAAGGGGAGCGAGCAGCATCACGAGGCACGCCGCCACCGGCCGAGGCACTCCACCGCTCGCCGCTACCCCGGTGAGATGGTTGTTCAACTCCGTGATTCTGGCGATAGCCGTGTTGAAGCGCAGCCCTTCGTAGTCGGCGCGCACTGCGGCGATGGTCCGCGCCACCAACCGCGCCGTGTCATCAGCAACGGGGCCGTCACTGACCCGTACGGCACCGGAATCCTCATCCACGAGGTTGCGCCACACCCGTTGCAACAGGCGGTAAGCGCCAGGCACGGCCCTGGTCTCCCACGGTCGCGAAGCATCCATCGGACCCATCGACATCTCGTAGATCCGCAACGTGTCCGCGCCGTAAGCGTCGTACATCTCATCGGGCGTCACCGCGTTCTTGAGCGACTTTCCCATCTTGCCGTATTCGCGGGTTACGGGGCGGTCCTCGAAGAAGTAGTTGCCGTCCTGTTCCACCACACCGGCGGACTCGACATAGACCTCGCGCTCGTCCTTGTAGGCGGCAGCCAGGATGTAACCCTGATTGAACAGCCGGTAGAAGGGCTCGCTGGAGGACACGTGGCCAAGGTCGTGCAGCACTTTGTGCCAGAAACGGGCGTAAAGGAGATGCAACACGGCGTGCTCGACGCCACCCACGTAGAGATCGGCGCCGCCCGGATGGCCCGGCCGGTCAGGATCGGGACCCATCCAGTAGCGCTCGACGTCGGCGTCGACGAAGCGCTGGTCGTTGGTGGGGTCCAGATAGCGCAGCTCGTACCAGCACGATCCAGCCCATTGGGGCATGACGTTGGTGTCGCGGCGGTACGTCCGCAGCCCTTCACCGAGGTCGAGCTGCACCGACACCCAGTCACCCAGTCGGTCTAACGGCGATTCGGGGTTGGAGAATTCGTCGCCTGCGTCAAAGGTCCGGGGCGAGAACTGATCGGTGTCGGGCAGTGCCACCGGCAACAACTCGTCTGGCAGTGCTCGAGGCACCCCGTCAACGTCGTACACGATGGGGAAGGGCTCCCCCCAATAGCGCTGGCGGGAGAACAACCAGTCGCGGAGCTTGTAGGTGATAGTCCCCTCGCCACTGCCCCGCTGGTTCAGCCAGGCGACGATCGCCTCCTTGGCCTCTTCGATTCCCAGTCCGTCCAGGAAACCGGAGTTGATGGCGGGACCGTCGCCGTTGAAAGCCTTGCCCTCGAAGCTGGCCGGGGGCTGCACGGTGCGGATGATGGGCAGGTCGAACTGCTCGGCGAAGGACCAGTCCCGTTCGTCTTCGCCCGGCACGGCCATGATGGCCCCAGTCCCGTAGTCCATGAGGACGTAATCGGCGATGAAGATGGGCAGGGGCGCAGCGTTGACAGGGTTGATGGCGAAGCTGCCAGTGAACACGCCGGTCTTGTCTCGGTCCACCATCTGGCGAGCCACACTGGACTTGGCTTGAGCGCTGCGCTGATAAGTGGCCACCGCCTCACCGGGGGTAGTCGCCCCGGCTGTCCAGGCTGCCTTGGTGGCTTCGGGCCAGGCCGCGGTCGTCAGCGAGGCCACCAACGGATGTTCAGGGGCCAATACCATGAAGGTGGCTCCGAAAAGGGTGTCGGGCCGGGTGGTGAACACCGTTAAAGTCCCGGTGGGAGATTCGAACTCGACTCGGGCGCCCTGCGACCGCCCGATCCAGTTGCGCTGCATCGACTTGATGGGCTCGGGCCAGTCCAAAGTATCCAGATCGTCGACCAGCCGGTCGGCGTAGGCGGTAATGCGCATCAACCATTGGCGCATGTTCCGCTTGAACACGGGGAAGTTGCCCCGATCGGAGCGCCCGTCAGCAGTGACCTCTTCGTTGGCCACCACCGTGCCCAACCCCGGACACCAGTTGACCGGCGCATCGGCCAGGTAGGTCAACCGATACCCGTCGAGCACCTTCAGCTGCTCTGACCGGTCGAGCTGCCTCCAAGGTCGCCCATCGGGCGTGGGTGCCAAACCCTGGGCGAACGCGTCCTCCAGGGTGTCGATGGGACGGGCTTTGCCCAGTTCAGGGTCATACCAGCTGTTGAAAATCTGCAAGAAGATCCACTGGGTCCAGCGGTAGAACTCAACGTCGGTGGTGGACACCGACCGACGTTGATCGTGGCCCAACCCCAAGCGGCGCAGCTGGCGGCGCATGTTGGCCACGTTGGCCTCAGTGGACACCCGGGGGTGCTCGCCTGTCTCGACCGCCCGCTGTTCAGCGGGCAGGCCGAAAGCATCGAAACCCATGGTGTAGAGCACGTTGTAGCCACACATGCGCTTGAACCGGGTGTACACGTCGGTTCCGATGTAGCCCAACGGGTGACCGACGTGCAGCCCCGAACCCGATGGGTAGGGAAACATGTCAAGCACGTAGAGCTTGAGCTGGCTGGACTGGCCAGGCTGGACGGCTCCGGCCAGCAACCCCGCCGGGTTGGGCGCCTCGAAGGTCGCTTCCGCTTCCCACCGGGTCTGCCATTTCAGCTCGATCTGTGCCGCGAGCTGAGCCGTATAGCGATGTTCGGGCAGCTCCGTCCCGGTCCGTTGGGTCGAGTGCTCTGGGCTGGACATGGCGCACAACGGTAGTGGCCTCGGCCAGGCCGCGGTTGCCACCCACCCTCGTAACCCCGCCCGTAACCCTTTCGTCGCCGCCGGAGTCGTAGTCGTCGTGCGTACCCTCCTCCATCGCCTCGAGCACGCGGCCACAACCCCCGGTTCTGTCACCTTTGTTGTTGGAGGCAGTGAAGACCGAGTGTCGTGGGCGCAGCTCCACGACGAGGCCCGTGCGGTGGCCGCACAGCTCCAAGCGCTCGGTATCGGCCCTAGTAGCCACGTGTCGATCCTGGCCCCGACCTCCCGCAAACTAGTCACGGCCATGCAAGGGGTGTGGCTCACCGGAGCCACCCTGGTGATGTTGCCCCTGCCCATGCGCCTGGCCTCGCTGGAGGAGTTCATCGAACAGACCAGGGTCCGAGTGGCCGATGCCGACACGGCTCTGCTGCTGGTCGACGACGAGCTTGCGCCGTTCTTGGGCGACGCTGCCAACGCCCCCGGGTCCCCGCCGTTCGCATTGCTTCACGAGGTAGTGGCCAAGGCTCAGAGCAACGGCTCAGCCGGCTGGGAGCGCCCCACCATCTCCCCCGACGATCTGGCCATCTTGCAGTTCACCAGCGGCTCTACCTCCGAGCCCAAAGGGGTCATGATCCCCCACCGGATCATCTGCGCCAACCACGACGCCATGGTGGCCAGAGCCCAGATGACCCAGGCCGACGTGCTGGTGTCCTGGCTGCCGCTCTACCACGACATGGGCCTGGTCGGGCTGTTGCTGCTGGGGATGGCCCAGGGTGTGGACCTGGTGCTGGCGGCACCGCAGGACTTTCTCGGCGACCCTGGTCGCTGGATGGAATGGATCTCCACCTATGGCGGCACCGCCACCGCCGGACCCAACTTTTCTTGGGTGCTGGCCGCTCGGTCGTTGCGCACCCGCAAAGACGTGCTCGACCTGTCCAGCCTGCGGATCGGTCTCAATGGGGCCGAACCGGTCGATCCGGACACGGTGCGGGCCCTCATCGAGGCCGGCGCCCGCCACGGGCTGCATCCGGGGGCGGTGTTCCCCGCCTTCGGTATGGCCGAGCTGGCCATTGCCGGCACCTTCCCCGAGCCGTGGGCCGGTCTGCGGACCGACGTGGTCGACCAGCGAGTACTGGAGTTCGAGAGCTACGCGGCGCCGGTGCACCGCAACTCGGACGGTGCACGCGAGCTGGTCAAGCTGGGCAAGGTGCTCGACGGCATGGAACTACGGGTGGTCGATCCGGTGAGTGGCCAGGTTCGCACGGACCGAGAGGTCGGCGAACTGCAGATCCGCGGGAGTTCCGTCACTCCGGGGTATTACAACAACCCCGACGCCACCGAACAGCTGTTCAGCGACGGCTGGCTCCACACCGGTGATCTGGCCTACCTCGTCGAGGGTGAGCTTGTCGTCTGCGGTCGTATCAAAGACGTCATCATCGTGGGTGGTCGCAACGTCTACCCCCAGGACGTCGAGCGGGCGGTCGGCGAGGTCGAAGGGGTGCGGGCCGGCAACGTCATCGCCTTCGGCGTGCCGGGCCGACACAGCAAGGAAGCCTTGGTAGTAGTGGCGGAAACGAAGAGCGCGGACAGTGAGCCCCTCCGCAGCGCAGTTCAACACAAAGTGCGAGAAACCGTTGGCCTGCCTGTACGCGACGTGGTGCTGGTAGCGCCAGGTAGCTTGCCCAAGACCAGCTCAGGGAAGCTGCAACGGGCCCTTTGCAAACAGCGCTACCTCTCTGAAGAGCTCCAGCTGGTCTGAGACCTCAGGCGAAAAGTGGCCGCTCAGTCGTTCTGGTTGCGGAGGAACTGCTCGACCTCGGCCGCCAACTCGTCGCCGCTGGGCATGGGGAAGATGGCCACCGACTGCTCATCGAAGCTTCGCTCGAGTTGGGCCACCATGCTTACATGTTCCAGGTTCGAGGCCACCAAGGTGTCCAGCCGGCTACCGGTTTCGACCGCCGCTTTTCGCAAGTTGGTCAGATCGAAGCACACCCCGCTGAGTCGGGTCAGCTGCGATAACAGCGCCACGGCGGCCGCAGGGTAGGGCATGTTGGCCACGTA
The DNA here is from genome assembly GCA_031422955.1 of Acidimicrobiia bacterium. GTDB lineage: Bacteria > Actinomycetota > Acidimicrobiia > Acidimicrobiales > CAIXPF01 > CAIXPF01. Next base: position 4,862 of record JANPEN010000168.1, on the reverse strand, counting down.
GTGGGGCACCTGGGCCCACAACCCGCAGGCCTCCAAACCCTCATCGGCGCAGGCGCGTTCGAGGGCTGCGTTGAACCCGGCCGGGACATCGAGCCGGCCGGGCAGGAAACCAACTTGGTCGGCCAGCGCCTGGGTGGTGGCGGTGGAGACAACCTTGGCGGCGCGGGTGTGGGGGACAGGGGCGGGATAGGAACCCAGCGTCACCACCAGGCGCACCCCGGCCTGGCGGGCCAGGGAGAGGATTGTTCGACTCATGCTGCGCCACGAACGGTCCGGCTCGGCACCGGTGACAATGAGGAAGCGGCGACCATCGGGGTCCGCTCCCAGCTGCAGGTCGATGGCCGGCCACTCGATACCCGTGTTGACCCCGTCGACGATGTGCATGACCGGCCGGCGAGCCTGGTGGTCGACCAGCAGCTCGGCGTCGAAGCGGCCCACGATGCTGACGTTGCCTGCGCTGACCAGCTCCCGGCGGGCTTGGGCGGCCGCCAGTCCTGCGTCGATCCAGCTGTCGATGGCGCAGATCAGCACCGGGGCGCGGGGCATCTCGGGAGCCTCGAGGCGAAACAGCTCGGCCATCATCACGTCCTTCGCCGGCCTGGCAAAGGTGCGAGGCCATCGGCCACCACGGTACCGTCGGAACAAACACGGGTAGGGCCAATGGGAATGCGGAGGCCGTCACTGCCGTTGCTTTCGGCACTCACTGCCACTGCGGCGACGCCGTCCCGGCCCGTCACCCCCGTGAGCAACCGAGCGAACAGGTTTGAGGGACATGATCATCGACGTCACCGACGCAACCTTCGAAGCGGACGTACTGGCCCGCTCCGACCAAACCCCCGTGGTGGTGGATCTGTGGGCTCCGTGGTGCGGACCCTGCAAGCAGCTCGGCCCCGTGCTCGAAAAGGCCGTGAACGATTCGGGCGGGCAAGTGGTTTTGGCCAAGGTCAACATCGATGAGAACCCTCAGGTGGCGGCCAGCTTCCAGGTGCAGTCCATCCCGGCCGTGTTCGCCGTGCACGGCCGTCGGGTGGTCGATTCATTCGTGGGGGCCCAGGGTGAAGCCGCCGTGCGTCAGTTCGTGGCGCAACTGTTGCCCACCGAAACCGAAAGCGCCCTGATCGAGCTGCTCACCGCGGGTGACGAGGCGTCCTTGCGTCAAGCGCTGGACATCGACCCTGGTTTCGAGCCTGCGGTGTTGGGTCTGGCCCAGCTTCTGGTCGACACCGACCGGGGCGAAGAAGCCCTGGCCTTGCTGGCCCGCATTCCGGACTCTCCGGAGTCGCGTCACATCGCGGCGCAGGCTCGCACCACCGTCCCCGATGACGGCTACGAGGTCACCCTGGACAACTTGCTCGACCAGGTGAAAGACGACGAGGCGGCCCGTCAGGAGTTCATCGATCTGCTCGAGCTGATGGGCCCCACCGATCCCCGCACCGCCGCCTACCGCAAAAAGCTGACCTCCCGCCTGTTCTAACCAGCCCACACCCCAAGGCAGCCCGGGGGCGCGGGGCTTCGTCGTTTCGCCCTCGACAACCGCGCCCGGCCGCCGCTAAGGTCACCGCTGCTTCCCCCTGCGAGCGTCACGCGCCCTGGAGCGAAGCATGCCCTCACTCGGATCGGTCCGCGCCGCGGTTGATCGCCTCCTGGCCCGGCCTGGCGGGGCGGGGATCGTCCCTTTGGTACTGGTCAGTGCCCTGATCGGGGCGGCGAGCGCGGCGGCAGTGCTGTGGAGTCAGCAGCGTCTGGAGATCAGCGCCGACCCGGTGGCCGCCCTGCCTCGGGCGGTACGGGTGACCACCACCCAGCCGCCCGCGGCGCCGCTGGTGGTGCACGTGGCCGGGGCCGTGCTTCGCCCCGGTCTGGTCGAGGTGCCAGAAGGCTCCCGGGTTGCCGACGCGATGGCTGCGGCCGGCGCGGCCCGCGCCGAGGCTGATCTCACCCGTCTCAACCTGGCCGAACGCTTGACCGATGGGGCTCGGCTCTACGTGCCGGCTCAGGGCGAGGTCGCACCACCCCCGGTGTTGGTGGTGGGATCAGGAGCGTCGGGGACCGGCGTTGGAGGATCCCCTCCCGGTCCGATCGACGTCAACACCGCCACCGAGCAACAGCTCGACGGCCTGCCAGGGGTTGGTCCGGCCACCGCCGCCGCCATTGTGGCCCACCGGCAAGTCAACGGCCGCTTCACCAGCATTGAGGGCCTGGCCGAGGTCCGCGGTATCGGACCGGCCAAACTCGAAGCCCTTCGTCCCCTCATACGGGTCTGAGCAGCATGACCATGAACAGCACCGGCATGAACAGCACCGGCGCGACCGGTTCCCGGCTCGGCCCGGCGGCCACCCAGTCAGCCGGGTCCGCTGCTAGCCCCATCGCGGTCACTGAGGCAGGCTGGCTGATGAGTGACCGGGCCGTGTTGGTGCTGGCCGGCGCCGCCGGGCTGGGAGCCTGGCTGGCCTGGCCGGTGCCGCTGCTCATAGCGGTGGCGGGGTTGGTGACCGTTGTCCTGGTTCCCCGCTGGCGCCACGTCTTCACGCTGGCGGCGGCGGTGACCTTGCTCACCGCGGCCCTCGCCGACCGTGCCTACGCCGGTCTCGACCCGGCCCTCGCGGGGCCAGTCGCGGGCGCCGCGGTGCTGGTCAGCGACCCGGAGCGGCTGGTGGCGGGGACCAGGGCGGTGGCCGTGTTCGACGGTCAACGGGTGCAGTTGTGGGCTCACGGAGCCCCCGCCGCCGCCCTGCGCCGGGGCCTGGCCGGGGATGTGGTGGAGTTTCAGGGTCGTCGCCGCGGCCTGGAACCGGAGCGGATCCGGGCCAACCCGTGGCGGCGGGTGGTGGGCATCGTTGAGGTCCAGCAGGTGGACAGGGTGGGGCCTGGGCATTGGCTGCACCGTCTGGCCAACGAGATCCATCGCCGCCTCGAGATCGGAGCCCGCTCCCTGCCGGCGGAGGACAGGGCCCTGCTGGCCGGCTTGGTGCTGGGTGACGACCGTGCTCAACCCCCGCTTCTTCGCGACGCCTTCGACGCGGTCGGCCTGAGCCATTTGCTGGCTGTGTCCGGTCAGAACGTGGCCTTTGTGCTGGCCGCCGCGGGACCGGCCCTTCGCCGGCTGCGCTTGTCCAGCCGATGGCTCGCCGTGGTGGTGCTGCTGTGCTTCTTCGCCACCGTCACCCGCTTTGAACCCTCGGTATTGCGGGCGGTGGCCATGGCCATGCTGGCCAGCACGGCCACCGCGTTGGGCCGACCCGCCCCGGGGCTGCGGGTGCTCGCTCTGGCGGTGGTCGGGTTGCTGCTCATCGACCCCCTGCTGGTGCGCTCGCTCGGCTTTCAGCTGTCAGTGGTGGCGAGTGCCGGCATCTTGGTGCTGGCCCCGCCTTTGGCCAGTCGGCTGCCGTTGCCGGCCTGGCTGGCCACCGCGGTGGCGGTGCCCCTGGCCGCTCAGTTGGCCACCAGCCCGTTGTTGGTGGCGCGCAACGGTTCTATCCCGGCGGTGGCGTTGGTGGCCAACGTGCTGGCTGGCCCGGCCGCCGGTATGGTCATGACCTGGGGATCCTCGGTTGGATTGCTGGCCGGTTGGCTACCCGGGCTGCTGGCCACGCTGGTCAGCCTGCCCAGCTTGATCCTGTTGCGCTGGATCAGCACGGTCGCCTTGACGTGTGCACGGCTGGCCCCGTGGACGTTGGGTGGCCCCACTTTGGCCGCGCTCCTGGCCACCGCCGCCGTCGTGCAGCTGAGACACTCCCAGATCCGCGGCCGTCCGGCCAGCGCAGGGGCGGGGCCTACGGACCTCGACGGTCCTTCCTCGCCGCTTCGGTCGCGTCGTGCGTTTCGAAGGGTGGCCGCGTTGCTGGCGGGCGCTGCGTTGCTGATGATCCCCACGCTGCGGGGCACGCCCACCGCGGGTTGGGGCGCCAATTTGCCCGCCGGCGTGGATCTGCATCGCTGGGCGGGTGATGAGGTCGTCATCATCACCCGGCCCGTCGAGCCGAGCGCCTTGTTACGGGCGCTGCGCGGCCGCATTGACGGGAACATCGAGCTGGTGGTGGTCACCAGCACCTCCGACGGTGCCTGGCGCAGCGCGGCGTTGCTGCGAAAACGCTACGGCGCGGAGGTGGTACTGGCACCCCTGGCTCGGCCTGCTGCCCAGCTGGCCGCCCCCGGCCAACGTCTGGAGGTCGGCCAGCTCCAGGTCGAGGTGGTCGCCAACCCATCGAAAGAAGGCTTGAACGTCCTGGTCAGCGGCGACGAGGACGTCCCTCCCTGAACGAAGGAGAGACCCCCGAGGTCGGCTCAGCGTCGTGGCTCCGTGCAACCCTGACTCGGGCGGTTGGGAACAGCCCCAGTCCCTCGGCGAGGATGAGGACGTGCCCGCCCAACGTCCGCCGGCCGCGGTCGACACCGCCCCCCTCGGTGCCCCTCCGGGAGATACCGCGGTCAACGGGCCGGTGCTCGTGCGCGGTGATGACGAGGTGATCGTGCGCGACGCCGTGCTTCGTTTGGTCGATGAGCGCGTCGGTGACGGGGACCGGGCGCTTATGTTGGCCGAGTTCAGCGGCGAGGATTGGGAGCTGGCCCAGCTGGTAGACGCGGCCCAGACGCTGCCCTTCCTGACCGAGCGCCGGGTGGTGTTGGGCTGGGCCATCCACCGCTTCAAAGCGGCCGAGCTGGCGCCGCTCCTGGCTTATCTGGCCGACCCGCTCGACTCGACCGACCTGATCCTGGTCTTCGAGGAAGGCCGGGTACCCAAGGCCTTGACCGATGCGCTGACCAGGGCTGGTGGGCGGGTGTTGACCCCCGGTCCTCAGAGCGGTAGAGGGGCCAAGCGGGAATGGATCGAGGAGCAGCTGGCCCGCACCGGCTTGCGCCTG
>JANPEN010000167.1:0-28074 GCA_031422955.1 Acidimicrobiia bacterium | reverse complement strand
GAGAACCTGCAAGCCTCCGAGTCCCGTATCCGCGACCTCGACATCGCCGCTGAAATGGTGAGCTTCACCCGCCACCAGATCATGGTCCAAGCCGGCACCGCCATGTTGGCCCAGGCCAACTCGGTGCCGCAGAGCGTGCTGCAGCTGCTGCGAGGCTGACGGTAGGGCCGGCCTCGAGCCGGCAACGCCCATCACGAGGGTCGGTCGGTTCGCCCGGCCGGCCCTCGGGCCTTTTTCGGTGGTGGGGCCCGAGCTGACCCTGTATCGGTCAAGGGCGCTGGCTCTCGGTCCGAGGCCATGAGCCCCGCCCACGTTCTTCCTCAAGGCAGGGGAGCGTCGGTGTCGATAACTAGGGACGACCCTGCCCGCCGCCCTGGAGGAATTGATGCCCTGCCCGCTCTCCGAGCCGTGCCCACTGGGCCGCGGCGCGCCAAGAGACGCAGGCATCAATGCAGGTCCCGGCCCAGGTGGGCAGCGATGAACCCCCCCGTCGGCGTGGAGCTGTTCGACTTCCACGACCTCTCCGAGCTGTCCACTGACGCCGAGGTACGAGCAAGCGAGGCGCTTCAGCTCAGCGTGCCCAGAGCGGCCCTGGTGCTGTCCGCCATCACCCGGCGCAACGTGTCCGGCAGCTTGCATCGCTTCGAGCTGGTCGATCGCAGCGAGGTCATCACCGACGGTTGCGACCTGTACGACATCACCATTCCCATCCAGCCCGCCCCCGGGGCGGCCACCACCCGCCAGCCCTTGGGCGTGGCCGTGGTACCCCGCAACGTCGTCACCGGGCTAGCCGAGCTGTTGATGGGCGGCCCCGGAGACGGTGAAGCGCGCCTGCCCAACCGCTTTGAACGCTCCCTGTTGAGCCGCCGCCTGAGCGAGGCTCTGGTGGCGGTGTGGGACGGGTTGGGCGTGAACACCACCCACCCGCCGGGGCTGACCTTTGTCGACGCCACCCTGGCCCAGCTACCGCTGTCCACCGTGGCGGTGGGTCTGACCTTCAGCGTGGGCGAACGCAGCTGGGACCTCACCCTGGCGGTGGCTGCCTCGGTAGTCGACGCCAGCCTCGATCCCCAGGTGACGGCGCAGACCGTCACCATGGCCGATGCGGTCAGGGACGTGCCGGTCGAGATCACCGTGGCCTTCAGCCCCATCACCGTGCGGGCCAGCGATCTGCGCCGCTTGGCAGTGGGCGACGTGATCCGCCTCGACCACAGCCTGGACGTGCCCTTGGTGGCGGACTCCCAAGGTCGCCCGCTGCTCCTCGTTACCCACGGCACCACCGGGCGCCGGGTGGCCATTGAAGTGGTGGACGTGTTGGACGTAGCCGAGCTGGCCCACATGGCTCGGGAAGAGACTAAGTACAGACGACGGCGCGGGGATTTTTCCCTGGACGCCCTGTGATCGGAGTCGATGTGGACAACAGCCGCGAAACGCTCGAAGGAACCACCTTGACGGACAGCACCGGCTCGGGCTTGGAAGCCACCGATGATCCCAACGGCGTCACCAGGAACGACGATTTGAGCGCGGAGGACAGCTTCAAGGACGCCGACGGGTTCTCTGCGGCAGGAACCATGGCTGTGGACCCCGCCGTCTATCCGGATCTGAGTCACGCTCGCCCCGAACCGGGCGAGCCCAGGGACCTGCGGCTGTTGTCCGACATCGAGCTGGAGCTGTGTGTCGAGATCGGCCGGGCCCGCCTGCCCCTACGCCAGCTGCTGGCCCTGACCCCCGGTTCGGTGGTGGAGCTGGACAGGGCCCTGGGCGAACCGGTGGATGTGTTGGTCAACGGCAAGCTGATTGGCCGCGGCCAGATCGTCACCATCGGCAACGAGTTCGGGGTGCGCCTGTCCGAGATCGTGGACCCCTCCACCGGTCCCCCGACTCGACGGCGCCCATGAACAACACGGTGACGCACTCATGACCCTGCTCAGCCTGCTGATAACGATGCTCAAAGCAGCCTCCGTGTTTGCCCTTTTGGCCTTCACCGTGAAAATGCTGCGCCGCTACGACCGCCGCAGTGGCACCGCGCCGCGCCGAAACTCCCTGCGGGGCACGGCCCGTCTAGGACCCCGGCGCAGCTCCCGGCGTCCAGAGCGCATCCTCGACGTGGTCGAACGGGCCAGCTTGGGCCGGGCTAGCTCCGTTGTGCTGGTGCGGGTGCGCGACCAGCATTGGGTGCTGGGGGTGACCGAGCAGCAGGTGAGCATGTTGCTGGAGGTCGACCTGAACGAGGCGGAATCCATTGATCTTCGACCCGAACCCGAAGAGGGTGCCGCCCCCGCACCCTCGTGGGGGACCTTGTTCAGCCACCTACGCACGGCCCCCCACGAGCACAGCGGCGCCACCCGGATGGGACGCCGGGCCCGCCTCACGACCCGGGTGGGGTGGCCAGCCCGCCCCGCGACCCGTGTGGGGCGCCCAGAAAGTATTGAGCTGATCGAGCCGCCCGGACCCACGGACGGGCTCCGCCCATGACGGCTCCCTCGGGCTGCCCCGCCACCCCCCTGGCCGCCTGGTTGCCCGCCTGGTTGCGCGCCTGGTTGGCCACCTGGTTGGTGGGCTTGGTGACCTTGCTGGCGATGCTGGGCTCGACCGCCCTGTTCGCATCCGCCGCCGCGGCTCAGGAACAACCTGCACCACCGAACACCGTGGTGCCCACCGAGGCGACCCCGGCGAGCGATACCGGCTCAGTCGATCCCGGCGACGTCCCCACCGGTTCTGGCCTGACCACCGGTACCGATCTGACCGTACCCGCCCCGGTCTCGCCGGCCGCGCCCACCCCACCGGCGGGCACCGCCGAGGGTGGCGCACCTTCGTTGAACCTGCAACTGCCCACCGGCACCGGCGGAGTGAGCAGCCAGCCGCTGACCATCGTGTTGCTGTTGACCATCATCGGTCTGGCCCCCTCGATGCTGTTGCTGATGACCTCGTTCACCCGTATCGCCATCGTGTTGGGGCTCACCCGCAACGCCCTCAGCCTCCAGGGAACGCCACCCAACCAGGTCCTCATCGGGTTGTCGTTGTTCCTGACCCTTTTCATCATGGGGCCGGTGCTGACCAAGGCCAACGAAACCGCCTTGCAGCCCTACCTCAGCGGCGAGATCACCCAAGAACAGGCCTATACCCGTGGTATCGAGCCGTTCCGGGAGTTCATGTTGACCCAGGTGCGAGACAGCGACCTGGAGCTGTTCGCATCCCTGGCCGGCGGGGACCGGCCCGAATCGGCGGGGGACGTGCCCACCACCACGCTCGTACCCGCCTTCGTCATCAGCGAGCTACGGGCCGCCTTCCTGTTGGGTTTCGTGATCTTCATTCCCTTCCTCATCATCGACATCGTGGTTTCTTCCACCCTCATGTCCATGGGTATGGTCATGTTACCTCCTGTAGCAATCTCGCTACCGTTTAAACTGTTGTTGTTCGTGGTGGTCGATGGCTGGCAACTCACCGTAGGCACCCTCGTACAGTCCTTCCGCACGTAGCGGTCCCGACGAGGTGGTGCAGGACCGCGCCCATTTTTATCTCAGTTTCGTTCGAGAACACGGAGCACCCATGACCATAATTGGCCTTGAAAGGATTAGCGCTGAAAGGGAGGAGCCGTGACCGACGCGGCGGTGTTGGACCTAGCCCGTCAGGCTCTGCTCATCTCAGCCAAGTTGGCCCTGCCCATCCTGGCCGTATCACTGGTGGTCGGCACCTTGATCTCGCTGCTGCAAGCAGTGACCCAGGTCCAGGAAATGACCCTCACCTTCGTACCCAAGGTGCTGGCCATCGCCCTCGTCCTCATGCTCAGTGGGGGTTGGATGCTCAACGAGCTAGCCGATTTCACCCGTCAACTTTACGAGGCGGCCCCGGGCCTGGTGAATAACTAGATGAATAACTAACGTGTCGATCTCTTTGGCCCTGGTGGCGGACTTCGTGTTGATCATGGCTCGGACCATGGCCTGGCTGTTCACCGCGCCGGTCTTCTCCGATCGAGGTTTCTCCACCGTAGCCCGCACCACCACCGCCACCGCCTTGGCCTTTTTCCTCACGCCGCTATTAGCTGCGGGGGGTGCAGGGACGACCGATACCTCCAGTCTGGGCGGTTTCGTGCTGTTGGCCGCCGGCCAGATCGCCGCCGGCTTGCTGTTGGGATGGGCTGCTTCGGTGTTGTTGGCCGCCTTCGAACTGGCCGGCCACCACATCGATCTGATGTCGGGCTTCTCGTTGTCGAGCTTGCTCGACCCCCAGTCAGGCAACCAGGTCGCGGTTTTTTCCCGTTTCACCCGGCTGTTGTTCGTCACCTTGCTCTTCGCCACCGGCGCCCACCACGAGCTCATCCGGGGCTTCGTGTTGAGCTTCGAGGTGGTGCCACTGGGGGATCTCCCCCATTTCGCCTTCGATGTGCGCCTAGCCCTGCAACTGATCAGCACCATGATGGTGGCCAGCTTGCAGATCGCCGCCCCTGTGCTGGGGGCACTGTTCCTCACCGAGGTTACCTTGGCCATGGCCCAGCGTTTCGCCCCCAACACCAACGTGTTCATGCTCGGTTTGTCGGTGAAAACACTGGTCACCCTCACCGTTTTGGGCAGCGCCCTGATGTTCTACCCCATGTACCTGGAACGACTTGTGGGCCTATCCCTCGACGCCGGCTCGACCCTGCTGGGCGCCTGAGCTTTTGCCGGTCGGGACAGCACCGGCGGTGTCGCCTGGGACGTGACCAGCAACCGATCAACTGGCCAGTTGGCGGGCCGCAGTGAATCGCAGCGGGCGACGGCGGCGATCATCGAGCAACTGCAGGTCCGCTCGCAGCGATGCCATTGAGGGGTGACGGTCCTTGGGATCGCGGGCGGTGGCCTCGTCGAGCACATCAAACAGGGCGGCGGGTCCGTCCCCACGCGATTGCGGGGAGCTTCGTCGCCCGCCTAGCAACAACCGCAGAGTGGCGGCCAGCGCATACACATCGGCCTGGGGGGTGAGGGCCATGGTCTTGACCGCTTCGGGGGCGGCCACCGCCAGGCTTTCCGCGGCCGCCGCGGTGTCCAGACTGAAGCTGCAAGCCAGCGTGCCCAGACCCAGATCGGTCAACAAAGGCTTTCCGTCGGCCGTGAGCAAGATGTTGGCCGGTTTGATGTCGCGATGGACCACCCCGAGGTCGTGGGCCAACTCCAACACCGCGGCCAGGCGGGTCCCGAGGCGAACCACCGTGCGCCAATCCACCGCCACGCCGGCTTGCACCAACGCGGCCAGGGAACCACCGGGGGCCTCCTCGAACGCGACGAACCAACGGTCTTGGCGAGATCCCCAACCAGTGATGGTGACCATGTCCTGATGGTGAGACAAGGCGGCGATGTTGCCCATCTCCTGTTGCAACCGGGCCGAAAGACGGGCCCGCAGTCCCCCCGACGGCATCAGCTTGACCACCATCACAGGCTGGCGATCTCGGCCCCGACCGGCCGAAAGCCGATAGGTGGTGCCCAAACCGCCCGCGCCGAGGCGAATGACCCGCGCCTGATCGGCATCGATGGTTTGGACCTTGCCCACCTAGGTGACCCGCCTGTCTTCGGTGTTCTCCTCGGGCCGGCCTACCGGCTGAGTCTCGCCCTGGGCCGGCGAGGAGGCGCTGGCGACTGACGTGGCGTTGCTCGACAACATGGCCCTACCAATAGGTACGGCGACGCGATCCACCACTGCCAACACCAACACGGTCAACACCGCCCGCTGCGCCGCCGTCTCCAGGGTGATGGCATTGCGCAGTAGTTGCAGGCAGAGCACGGCAATGACGCCGAGCCCGACCATGGCCAACACCGGATGTCTTATCGGGGTAGGCATGAGCGAATCGCCAGCATCAACTCGATCGAGCTGGCCAGCCGGAGCTGACCGTCGACGAAGATGTAACCGGGGCGGAAGCCGAGCAGGCCGGCTTGGACCATGGCGGTGGCGGAGGAACGCCCGGTGCCGGAAAGGAAGACCCCTGGGGTGTCACTGGGTCGACTCACCGGGGCAGGCACGTTGGTCCGGATGAACAACTCCACCGCCGACATCCAGTCGGCATCGGAACCCAACTCCAAATCCGCCAGCGCCTCGACCGCCAACTGCGGCATCCCTACCGCCGCGAGATGCTCCAGCGACCACTGCGGCACCCCGCCAACGGTGAGATCGAGGGTGACCCCGTCCTCGTGCAAGTGAATGGCGCCGTGTTGGGCGGCGACGTCCGGCTGGGCCAACGCCGTTGGTTGGGTGGTGGCCAGCGAGGGGCGCTCGGCCACCGCACGAGGCCGGACCGGAGCGCGTAGCAGCCCGGCGCTGGCCTTGGCGGCCAGGGTGTCGGGTGCTGCGCTGGGCAGGGCCAGCTCCACGCTGGCCGGGGCCGATCGTTTGCCATCGGCTGGGCTGGCCGAGGCGGTGGCGGTAGAGCCGGCCACGCCCACGCCGAGACCTTCGCCTGCGGGCCGGGTGCCCCAGCGCTGCAGATCCCGCAGCCGTCGCCTGCTCTTGCGGGCTCGAGCGATGGCCAAACTCGGCTCCCCCGACCCCGCGTCAGCGTCAGCGTCAGCGTCAGCGTCCGTCAAGTTAAGGACGACTTGCCCTTCAAACTCGACGTCCGCCTCGAGAACGGGTAGATCGCCGTTGACATCGCTCACCATGGTCCAGCCGCGGCGACCGGGATCATCGATATCGACCCATTCCGCTGCGATCCAGATCGGCTCGTGCTGTTCCGCCTCAACGAAGACCGGCTCAACGGAGGCCAGCTCTATCAGGGTTGGGCGCTCGGCTTGCGTACCGCTCGGGATGGTGGCCCGAGCGGGTTCGTAGGAGACCTGACGGGAGGATTGCAGTAACCAAGACTCCAACTCCGCCTCGGCCGCCTCTTGGCCCGTGCCCCCCTGACGGGGCTCCTCGGCGAAGGCAGCCGTATCCGGGCGCCCGAGCAGATCCTGGCCACCTTGGCCCGCCCCCCGGCGCTTCTCCAGGGCCCGGTCCAGATCGGCTCTAGCCCGCTCGTGGGTGAGCAACTTCTCCTCACGAAGCCGCTCAACCCACTCAGCCCGCTCAGCCTCCCGATCCGCACGCTCGGCCTCAACTCGCGCCAGTTCCAAGCTTGCCGCCTCCAGGCGCAACTGCTCCAGGCGCACCTGCTCCTGTTGGTCGCGTTCGACCTGTTCGGCACGACGCCTTTGCTCCAGCTGGCGCTCGACCTCGAGCCGTTCGGCCAACAAATGCTCGGCCATCTGGCGTTCAGCGGCCAAGCGCTCGGCCTCGGCCATCTCGATCCGTACCCGCTCAGTCAGACGCCGTTCGGATTCGACCCGGTCGGCCAGCAAGCGTTGCGAGGCCAACCGTTCCTGCTCGATCCGCTCGAGCTGCTCGACCTCTTCGAGCTGCGCGGCCCGTACCTGCTCGGCCAGCTCGCGCTCAAACTCGCGCTGGCGCTCGGCCCGCTCGGCCCGCTCGGCCCGCTCGGCCTGTTGGCGGGCCGCTTGTTCCTCGGCCTGTTGGCGGGCTTGGTGCTGACGAGCTTCGAACTCCTGACGCTCGTCGTCCAACCGCTCCTTTTCCAAGCGCAGGCTCTCCAAACGCTGGGCCTCTCGGCGCTGGGCGGCGATGAGCTCAACCTGCTGGCGTTCGGCGGCAAGTTGATCGACGAGGACACGCTCCACCGCGTTTCCGTCGTAGTCGGCCCCAACACTGGACTGGCCGACACCGGGCTGGCCGCTCAGACCGGAGCGAAGCTCTGCGGAGCGATGTTGGGCCGCCCGCTCCGCCGCCCGGCGGGCGGCTCGGGCCAGCGGGTCGCCCGGGCGGGGAACCGTATCGAGGGTGGGCGACGCCACCGGGCGAACTGGGCGCGGTGGTGCCAGGTCCTGTTGATCGGTGGGGGTACGGGCCAGACGAACCCGTGGTGGGGTGGTGTCCCCGGCCCGGGCCAGCGGCCGGTCGGCCAAGGCGGCCAACACCTCGTCATCCACCTCGGACCGCACCGATCCTCCGCCGCCAAGGGTCGGGTTCGAAGCAGACGTGGTCGGTCGCAGATCAATACCGTGATCTGTCCGGGTGTCCAAGGGGCGCCGACGGTTGGGACCGTAACCAAGCGGACTCGGGGCAAGGTCAGCCGCGCCGAAGCCGTAGCGCGAGGCCAACGGCGCCTCGTCATCATCAGCGGCGTAGTCCAGTCCCTGGTGGGCCCCGCCGGCATTGGCCTGACCGGTATGGGATCGCCCGGCGCGGCTGGGCTGGTCGGCTTCCAGGCGCTCGATGTTGTCGATCAGGCCCGCCAGCACCCCGTCGAACTCACCGGTGGGCGCGGCGTCACCGCCGAGGTCGACCCCGACCGTCGCCTGGGCGCCGGACAGCACGTCGACCTCGAAACGAACCTTGGAACCGAGCCCCAACGTACGCTTCGACGTGACCCTTCTGGCTCGTACCACCGTGATGTCACGCCCCAGTTCGGCCGTGGCCAACTGGAGCGCTTCCTCAATGGTAGACCCGCTGAATTGGTGCATCTTGCCGCTCAAGGTCAATCACTCCCACGGGTTCTATGTGCAGGTTCTTGGCCAACTCGGAGTAGGCCAATACGGCCAGTTGTCCTCGGGCTGGGGCCAGCATCTTGCGCATCAAAGGACGCAACTGCTGGCTGACGACGATGGCTGGGGTGATCCCCAGATTCTCCACCTCGTTGATGGTCTCGTCGAAGGCCACCAGCAGCGCTTCGATCCGCTCCGGCGGAACGGAAAGGAACGATCCGGCCGGGCCGGTCTGGACCGCTTCCAGAAGATGGCGTTCCAACATCGGATCCAGGGTGATGACATGCAGGACCCCCCGCTCGTCCACCACCTGGGCAGAGATGGCGGCGGCCAAGGCCACTCGGGCCGAAGAAACCAGGTCCTCGGCCACCCGGGTTTCCCTGGCACGGGCGGTGATGGTCTCCAAAATGGTGACCAAGTCACGAATGGGAACCTGTTCACGCAGCAAACCGCGCAGTACGGCCTGGACCTCGGCCAGGCTCAGGTTCTCGGGCATGCCGATCTCTCCGACTACGGCGGGCGCCATCTCATTGACGGTGTCGAGCAACTGCTGGGTGGCTTGGCGGGTCAACAGCTCGGGCGCGTTGCGCCGCACCAGCTCGGCCAGGTGGGTGACGATCACCGTACCCCGGTCGATCACGGTGGCCCCCTGCGCCTCTAGATGGCCGGCCAGATCCGAGGAAACCCAAAAGGCAGGCAGGCCGTAGACCGGTTCAGTGGTGGCGGTGCCGGGGATGGGCAACGTCGCTCCTTCGGCCAATACCAGTACCTGTCCAGGCGGCGCCGTGCCCCGCCCGGCCTCGACGCCATTGACCCGGATCACGTAAGTGCTGGCGGGCAGGGCGATGTCGTCCCGGGTACGAACCAGGGGCACGACCATGCCCAGCTCCCTGGCGATCTGACGGCGGAGCGCCTTGACCCGGTCCAACAGCCCACCGCCGGGCCCTTCGACCAGGTCGTAGAGATCCGGAGCAATCTCGAGCTCGAGCGGCTCGACCAGCAGCTGGGCGGCCAGACCATCGGGATCTTCCGGCGGCTGACCTTCTCCGGCAGTAGCCACACCGGGGGAGCTGGTGAGCTCGACCGGCAGGTCGAAGGGGTGCACGGGAGGATCGTCGTTACGGCGGCTGGCGGCAATGGCCAGGGCAACGGCGATGACCAGGAAGGGCAGCTTGGGCAGACCGGGCAGTATGGCCATCGAGCCCATCACCGCAGCGGCGATACCCAGCACCCGACGACTCTGCAGGAGCTGGCGCCACAGATCCCCACCCAAGCCGTCGTTGCTGTCGGAGCTGGCCCGGGTGACGATGATGCCCGACGCCACACCGATGAGCAGGGCCGGAATCTGGGAAACCAGACCGTCGCCCACCGCCAGCAGTGAGTAGCGCTGGACCGACTCGGCCACACCGAGGCCTTTTTGCAACACGCCCACGGCGATGCCGCCGACCAGGTTGATGCTGACGATGATGAGCCCAGCCACCGCGTCGCCCTTGACGAACTTGGAGGCGCCGTCCATGGACCCGTAAAAGTCCGCCTCGCGACCCACCTCCCGGCGGCGGTACTTGGCCTCGGCCTCGCTGATGAGCCCGGCGTTGAGGTCGGCGTCGATGGCCATCTGCTTACCGGGCATGGCGTCGAGGGTGAAACGGGCCCCGACCTCTGCCACCCGCCCGGCGCCGGCGGTGATCACCGAGAACTGGATGACCACCAGGATGGTGAAGATCACCAAACCGATGATGATGTTGCCCCCGACCACGAACCCGCCAAAGGCCTCCACCACATGGCCGGCAAAACCGTGGGTGAGCACGGCGCGGGTGGTGGACACGTTGAGGGCCAGCCGGATGAGGGTGGTGACCAACAGCAGGGTGGGGAAAACGGAGAACTGCAGCGGTTCCCGGATGACCATGGCGGTGACCACGATCAGCACCGATATGGCCAGGTTGGCCGACAGGAACAAATCGATCAGGGTGGGCGGAAGGGGCACCACCATGACCAAGACGATGGACACGATGAGGAAGGGGATACCAACAACGGCAAAGCCGCCCCGGAACCGGGAAGTGGGAGGCGCGACCATGCTCATGCCCCACGCACCTGGCGGCCATGGAGGCGAGCGGCCCGGTAGACAACGGCCAGGACCTCGGCCACTGCTTGATAGAGATGCACAGGGATCTGTTCACCGATCTCGACGCTGTGATAGATGGCGCGGGCCAGCGGCTTGTTCTCTCGCACGGGCACGCCGGCCCCCTTGGCCACCTCACGAATGCGGGCGGCCATGTGATCCGCCCCCTTGGCCACCACCTCAGGGGCGGGGCTGTCGGGTCCGTAGCGCAGCGCCACAGCCAGATGGGTGGGGTTGGTCAACACCACGTCGGCCCTGGCCACCGCGGCCATCATCCGCATGCGCGACATCTTGCGTTGCCGGGCTCGCAACTCGCTCTTGATCTGGGGGTTGGCCTCGGTCTGGCGGGCGTCGTCGCGCACTTCTTGCTTGCTCATGCGCATGTCCCGGCGGTAGCGGCGCACAGCCAAGGTGCCGTCTAGGCCGGCGGCGGCGGCGGACAGGGCGAGTACGGCGATGAGCAGGGCCCAGATGGCGTTGCCGATGGCGCCGGTAAGGTCGCTCAGGGAGGCGGGGCCCATGAACACCGCGTTGGCGAACCGGCTCCAAAGGCTCTTGGCCACCAGCCCGAGGGCGGCCAGCTTGGCCCCCAGACGGGCCAACTGTCCGATTTGGCGGATGGAGATCATCCTGCGTAGCCCGGTGAAGGGGTTGAGCTGCTTGGCCTTGGGCCGCAGATGGTGGGGGTTGAACCGAACCCCGCCCAGGATCGCCCTGGCGAACAAGGCGGCCAGCATGGTCGCGCCGACCAGGGGAACCAGCAGCAGCATGGAGCGACTGAGCAGGTCGGCCAGGACCCGCAGCGCGGGAGCGGGATCGCGGGCATCGGCGGTGAGCAGCGCCTCTTGCCACCCGCCGATCAGGGTTTGTTGCATTCGGCCGACCAGGCTGGGCAGTAACACCACGGCCACGATCAGGGTGAGAAACTGCGGCACCTCGACGGACTGGGGCAGGCGACCTTCGCGGCGCGCCTCACGTAGGCGCTTGGCGGTTGGCTGCTCAGTTTTGTCGTCGCCTCTTGCCACTGTTTGGACCCTGCGCTGTGCCGCAGACGCGATGCGCCACGGCTTGTCCGCTCGTCCATGAGGGCTCGGAGAGTCGAATCATTCGGCTCAGCAGTAATCATCGGCAGATCGGAGGATGGACCTGAACGCCGCCCCCCGATCGCTCGGGAACCGCTCAGCTGGTGAGGAACTCGCGGAACAGCACGTTGGTGACCACCGGCTCCGGTTCGTGAGTGGCTTCGGGATCTACCTCGGCGTAGGCCCCCTGCAACAAGCAGGTGAGCTCCACCTTGATAGCCCCGTGGCGGTCATTGGTGAGATCGGCCAGGGACTTGGTGCTGAAGTAGTTCAACACCACATCGGCGGCCTTGGCCGTCTTGCCCAGGAACTCCTCCAGCACCACGGTTTCGCCCAGCTCCAGGGTGATGCCGATCTTCAGGTAACGCCCATCGGCCAGATTGATGGTCATGGAGGACAGATCGGCGCTGCCCCCCGCCGCAGCCCCCTTGGCTTCGGCCCTGGCGTGGGGGGTGGCCGCCTCGGGGACGACGGACTCGATGGCGGAACAGTCCACCCCGTGCTCGGCCGCACCAACGGCCACCCCGCCCTCGACCGGCGGGGCGATGATGATCTGCGCCGGTGGGGTGGCCAAGACGAACTTGTAGCCCACCGCCCCGGCCAAGACCAAAGCCCCGTGCAACAACACGGCCTTACCTTTGCCGCTCTTGGGCGGAGCAGGATCCGCACCCGCTTCGGAGTCGGCCACCTTGTTCTTCTTCTTGCCAGGCATCTTCGTAACTCCTGGTTCAGGATTTCGGTTCGGGGCGTAGCAACCGCTCGGAAGCCTGCACGGCCCCTTCGAGAATGCGGTTCTTGATCTGTTGGGCGTCGGATTCCACGATCACCTCGACCCTGCGGTTACGGGTTCGACCCGCATCGGTGTCGTTGGTGTCGATGGGACGGGTATCGGCGAAGCCGGCGGACTGCAACCGACCGGTGGTCAGGGCCGAGTTGTTCTCGAAGTAACGCAGCACCGCCCCCGCCCGCGCTCCCGACAACTCCCAGTTGGAGGGGTAGGTCCCCGTACTGATTGGTATGTTGTCGGTGTGGCCCTCGACCAGGATGTGGTTGTCCACGGTGGCCAAGGCTTGGCCGACCACGTTGAGGATCTCCGCCCCGTTCGAGCCCAGGTCAGCAGAACCCGAACCGAACACCACCGCGTCGGTGACCACGGTGATGACCAGACCCCTATCGTCGATCTTGGTTTGCAGGTTGGCCGAGAACCCGCTGGCGGCGGCCTGCGCGTTGACGATGGCTTGCACCTCGCTGAGTTCTTTTCCGGCCGCCCGCTCGGCGTCGGCCACCGCTTGGGGCAGGTTCTGCAGCCGGGCCACCGCGGCGGCGCTACCGGAGGGGTCCAACTCCGCTTCGGCGCCCTGGGCGGCGCCAGCCGCCGCCGCTTGGGCCAAGGCGTTCAGCGGGGTGGTGAAGATCTTCTCGCCGCTGCCGCCCAGATCGATCACTGTGGCGCTAGCCCCGCCTCCGGCATTGAGGGCCTCACTGAATCCCTCTGCCAGCTTCTTGAATTTCATCAAGTCCACGTTGGAAATGGCGAAGAGGGCCACGAACATAGCCATGAGCAAGGTCAGCAGGTCGGCGTAGGGGATGACCCAGGCCTCGTGGTTGACGTGTTCTTCGTGTTCTTCGTGTTCGTCGTCGTCGTGGCCACCGCCACCACCGCCACCGTCACCACTCATGACTCGCCACCAAACACTTCATCGACAGGACTACATCGACTGGCATTTAGGCGGCCTTCTTGTCTTCAGAAACCTTGATGTAGGACTGCAACAGCCCTTCCATCACCCTGGGCGAGGTGCCGGCCTGTAGCTCCAACACGCCGGCCACGATCATCTCCATGAAGGCGGCCTCATCGGCGGTCATGCGCTTGAGCTTGTTGGCCGCCGGGAGGTAGAGCCCGTTGGCCAGGAACACACCCCAAAAAGTGGCCACGAACGCCCCTGCGATACCGTGGCCGATCAGCTGCGGGTTGTCGAGGTGGCTCATGGTGGCCATGAGGCCGAACACGGCACCGATGATGCCGAAGGTGGGAGCGAACACTCCCATGTTGGTCCAGAAGCCTTGCGGGCCTTTGTGTCGTTCCTTTTTGGCCGCGATCTCTGTCTTCAACACCTTCTTGAGAATGGCCGGGTCGGTGCCATCCACCGCCAGCTGCACCGCCTTGCGGAAGAAGGGATCCTCGATAGACTTGGCCTCGCTCTCCAGCGCCAGCAGGCCGCCGGTACGAGCGGTGTTGGTCATGGCCACCAATTTGGTAATGACGTCCACCGAGGGGAAGGTCGCCCCCTTCATCACCTTGCCGAAGGTGCCGAACTTGGCTTCTTTCATGGGTGAGGCGAGCAATGAGGCGCCGGTAGCGCCGATGACAACGATCAGGATGGCCGGCACGTTGGTGAACAACGCCACCGGGTCCGCGCCTTTCAGAATGGCGCCGACGAAAACTCCGACGAACACCACCGGCAATCCGATGAGTGAGCCCTTCTCCACCGTCTCTCCTTCGACAATCGAGCTCGACCGGGAGTGGCCGTAGCAGGTGCTCGTGCCACGGCTATCGACGCGTGACCCAACGAGCTTGTGACAAATCGCCTGAGCGGGGGATGCGCCGAGCAGCCCGAGGGCTCAGCGGCACATCCCCTTCAGTCCCCTTCTACGCCGCGCCGTCCAGGGGTGATGGGTATGACCTTGGCTTCCTCGCCCAGCTCGGGGTTCGGGCCCACCAGCAAGCCGACTCGGGCTGGCTCCCGAACGACGGGGGTGCTGGCTGCTTCTGCGGCCAGCAACACCCCGACCCGGAAACGAACCACCGCATCAATCAGCTCCGCCACGCTCTCGCGCACCACGAAACGGTTGCCCGACACCAACGACAACACGGTGTCCCCGGTGTGCTCAATGGTTTCGATCAGGTCGGCGTTCACCACCAAGGTGGAGCCGTCGAGCCTCGAGATGGAGATCATGGGGTGCTCAGTCCTCGTTCATGGCTTGGGTTACGCGGCTGGAAACTCAGTGGGAAACGCAGTGCTAAAATCAGCGCTTGAGGTTGACGAGCTCTTGGATCATCTCGTCGGAGGTGGTGATGACACGGGAGCTGGCTTGGAAACCGCGTTGGGCCAGGATCAAGTCGGTGAACTCGCGGGCCAGGTCCACGTTGGACATCTCCAACACGCCGGCCTTGATGGCGCCCGTGGCGGACTGGCCGGCGGTGGTGACCAACGGCTCACCCGACACCGCCGATTGGCGGTAGTGCTGCTCACCGGTCTTGATCAGGCCCTCGTTGTTGTTGAACCGAGCCATGGCGATCTGGGCGATGTCTCTGAGCTGACCGTTGGAGTACCGACCCGAGATCACTCCGCCCTCGGAGATACCGAAGTCGCGCAGCTCCCCGGCCTCACGACCGTCCTGGCTGAGGGAAAGGCTGGTGCTGTTGCCGAAGTGGTGCAGGCCGGTGGGCCCGTTACCAAGATCCACGGTGAAGGCAATGGGTTGCGCCCCCGAAGCGGGGGTCAGGTTCATCGTGGGGGGGGTCGTGGGGGTGAGCAGCGAGCCGTCCACCGCGCTGAACGTCAAGGCCGAGGTGCCCAAGCTGGCCCCGTTGACGTCGAAGGCCTCCATGGTCCACGCGGTGGTGGTGTCCTTGGTGAAGCGGAACAGCACTTGGCTTTGGGTGCCGAGACCGTCGACCACCTTGGTCAGGCTCTCCACCGTTGCGCCGATTGGAGTCGAGGCCGACAGACCGCCCTTGACAGTCACTGCGCTGGTGGCGGTGGCGGGCAGGGTGGCGTAGGTGGACAGGTTCACGTTGGTGGTACCGGTGGTGGTCTGGATGGTCCCGTCGGGCTGGAACGTCCAGCCCTGGAGGATGCCGCCGGTGCCGTCGACCAGTTGCTGTTTGAGATCAAGGGCAAAGCTGCCCGAGCGGGTGAAGAGCTTGTCTCCGCCCACTTTGACCACAAAGAAGCCATCACCGGCGATGGCGGTGTCGAGGGGACGGTCGGTCAACTGCAACGAACCGGTGGTAAAGGTGGCGGCGGTGGACTTGACCGCCACCCCCAAACCGACCTGCAGGGGGTTCACGCTCACTTCTTCGAAGGCGCCGCCGGAGGCGTCACGCATGGTCTGGCTCAAGGTGTCTGCGAACAGCACCCGGCTGGCTTTGAAACCGGTGGTGTTGACGTTGGCGATGTTGTTGCTCACCACATCCAGCATGAGCTGATGGGAACGGAGCCCGGAGACCCCGGAGAACATAGAACGCATCATGGGCGGTCTCTCCTTAGTTGATTTCGTTGACGGAAGAAGTGGAAGAAGATGCCGCCGGCGCGGACGGGCTCGCGGCGGACGGGCTCGCGGCGGCGGAGGCGGGCGGGGCCAGCACCGGGGCGGGCGTGGGCCCGGCGCCGGAGGGCAGGCGGGCCTCGTCGACCTTGTCCACCGCGAGGTCGCCCCCGGTGGTGACGAGGATGGGTTTACCGGCCTGGAAGCTGACCCCGAGCACCTGGCCCGTCATCGGCAGGCCGGACTCACCAATGCCGGCCACCACCCTGCCAATCATGGAGTTGGCGATGAGGGCTCGCTGGTAAGAGCTGACCTCCCGCTGGCCCTCGCTGACCTTTTGGAGCTGCTCGACCATGGCGTACTGGCTGATCTGGGCCAGATACTGGCTGCTGTCGGTGGGCTCCATCGGGTTCTGGTAACGCATCTGGGCCACCAACAACTTCATGAAGGCATCACTGCCCATACCGCCCAGTGCGCCGGCCGCGCCGGTCTTGGCCGTACCCGTCTTCGCGGTGGCGGCGGCTGCGGCCGAGGCCGCCGCGGTGGACGTGGCCGGCGCGGTGGACGTGGCCGGCGCCGAGCCGGAGACAGGGCTAGCTGCGATCAAAGGCATGGGGTGCTCCGCAGGTCACAGGCGCAGCGCACGGTCGAGCGTGAGCGGCACCAGGTTGATGGGATCGAGATCGACGGCGTGGTAGTGGCGGTTGGAGCCGTTGGAGCGACCCTTGGGCGAGCCGGTGTCGGCCTCGGAACCGACATCGAACCCGGAGAGCTGCAGGCCCTCGCGCGCCAACAGGGTGGCGATGCGGTCTCGTTGTTGGGACAGCAATTGGCCCCCGGCGGCGCTTTCGGGGCGGACCACCACGTTGACCTGGTCGCCCTGCAACTCGAAGGAGACGTTGACCGTGCCCAACTCAGGCGGATCCAGCCGTACGGTGATGCGGTGGCTGCTTTGGCCATCGCGCTGACTGCGTTGCACCAAGGCCAACAATCGCTCCGGCCAAGCCGCCGCGCTGGTGGTCATCTCGGAGTCATTGCCCGCCGGGGTGGCGGCGACATCGCCGGCGGCCAACCCGGCAGAGGCGACCGCGGCGCTCGCATAGCCCTCGGCGCTGGTGGCGCCGACCGCGGGGGCCGCACCGCTACCGCGACGCTGATCCAGCGTGCCCATCGAATCCGCCCCGGCAAAAGCCGGCGAAACCAAGCCACCCAGCGAAGCATCGGAGGCGATCACTTCGGTGGCGGGGGCCGGCCGGAGATCGAAGCTACTCACCGCATCGAGCTCGGTGAAGGCCGGCCTGACGGCGCCCAGCCCAACCCCGGTGAGGTCCCGCAGCGCCATTTCCAAGGCCCGACGCTGCTGGACAGCCACCGCCGGGACAGCCACCGCCGGGACAGCCACCGCGGGGACAGCCACCGCGGGGACAGCCGCCGCCGCAGGAGCGGCTCCCGCCGGGGCCGGGGTCGACGGGAGGGCCGGGCCGGTGGCGGCGGTGATCTGGTCGAGGTAGCTGTTGATGGAGGCGATGTAGCTCTCGGTCTCGCGGTAGGGAGGGACCCCGCCGTACTGGGCCACCGCACCCGGCCCTGCGTTATAGGCGGCAAAGGCCAGGTCCCACGATCCGAAACGCTCGTACTGCACCTTGAGGTAATTGGCCCCGCACATGATGTTCTGGGCGGGGTCGGTCGGATCGATGCCATTGCCGGCCGAGGTGGCCGGCATGAGCTGCATCATCCCTTGGGCCCCTGCGCTGGACTCCGCGTCAGGGTTGAACCCGGACTCAGCCCACGCCACCGCCAGCAGGATCTCGATCGGTACACCGGTGGCCTGGGCGGCGGCCTGGAACTCGGCGGCGTAACGCTCGGCCTCTTCGGGAACCCCTCCTGGCCAGTTGGTCGAGGACGTACCCAACGGTTTGGCGGCCTTGGCCGAGCTGGCCCGAGCGCCAGTTGCCACCCGTTCCATGGGGTCCCGGCCCGCGACGGCGCCGGTGGACGAGCTGGCGGACGAGCTGGCCGACTTGGCCTTAGCCGCGTCGGACGCCTTCTGCAGCATCTCGTCGAAACCGGCCGCTCCAGGGCTGGTGACCCCGAGTACGCCCCCGTTGGCGCCAAAGGCAGCCCGGATCTGGGTGATGCGGCTCAGCACTGCGGCAATACCGTCACTCACAACGTGCTCCTCTCAGTGTGGCGCGCCGGTACGACGACGCTTGGCTGTACAACAACGCGCGGCTGTCCTTTGACGGGGTTCACAAGTCCATGCCTTGGGTGTCTGTGGGGCGACGGCGCGCTCGCAGGGCGTCATCGGCGGCCCGCTCGGCGACCCGCGCCGCCCGCACCGCAAGCACGGAGCGCTCCCGGCGCTGCAGCTCGCCCATCGACTTCTCGTTGCGGGCCGCGAATTGCCATCGCAGGCGGGCCGCCTCGACCTCCTCGGCGCTGGCCGCCAGCACCTGATTGGCAGCCAGTACTGCGTCGATGCGCAGATCGGTTCGCTGGCGACGCAAATCCAACGACGAGACCGTACCCGATGGGATGGACTGGGTCTGGGCCAGCTGCTCGACGTTGTACAGCTGGCGCTCCTGGGCCGTGCGCCGTTCTTGCTCGGCCCGAGCCAGATCGGCCTCGGCTTGCTTCTTACGGATCCCCGCCACCCTCAGCAGCGTCTTCACCCGCTTGGCTCGTTGGCTCATCGCAGCACCTCCTCCAACTGGCGCCAGGCCTCCGCTGCGGGGCACACCTCGTGGCGGGGCTGCTGCAAGAAGGCCAACAAGGGATCCTTGCGGACCACCGCCTCATCGGTGAGGGCGTTGGTGCCCGGTACGTAGGCGCCGATCTCGATGAGATCGCGGCTTTCCTCCAGCGCCGCCAGCAGCTGGCGCAACCGTGACGCAACCGCCAGCTGCGGGGCGGTGCACACCTTGGTGGCCAACCGGCTGACGCTTTCCAGCGCGTCAATGGTCGGGTAGTGCCCGGCGGCAGCCAGCTTGCGGGATAGCACGATGTGGCCGTCGAGAATGGAGCGGGCGTGGTCCGTGATCGGCTCGGTCAGATCGTCGCCTTCCACCAACACGGTGTAGAGGGCGGTGATGGTGCCGAACTGACGGGGCCCGGTGCGCTCGAGCAACTTGGGTAAGGCGTTGAACACCGACGGCGTGTAACCCCGAACGGTGGGCGGCTCCCCCGCAGCCAGACCCACCTCACGTTGGGCCATGGCGAAGCGAGTCAGGCTGTCCATCAACAACAACACGTCCATGCCCTGATCCGCGTACCACTCCGCTATCCGGGTGGCGGTGACTGCGGCCCGCAGCCGTAACAGCGCCGGCTCATCGGAGGTGGCCACCACGACCGTGGCCCGAGCTGCCCCCTCGGTGCCGAGATCGTCTTCGAGGAACTCGCGCACCTCCCGGCCCCGCTCGCCGACCAGACCAACCACGACCACATCGGCGTTGGCCCCCCGGGCCAGCATGCCCAGCAAGGTGGACTTGCCCACCCCGGAGCCGGCGAAGATACCAATGCGTTGGCCCCGGCCGCAGGGCAGCAGCGTGTCGATGACCCGCACCCCCAGCGACAACGGCTCGGTGATGCGTTGGCGCAACATGGGGTTGGGCACCGCTTGGTCGAGATCGATACGGCTGCGTTGGCCGACCAAGGGGCCCTTGCCGTCGATGGGCCGACCCAGCGCGTCGAGCACCCTGCCGGCCAACTGCGGGGTGACCTCAAGCTGCAGGCGGGTGCCGGCCGGTTCCACCCAGTCCCCCACCGACAAACCATCCAACGAACCCAAAGGCAAGAGGCGAACCTCGTGATCGGCCACCGCAATGACCTCGGCCGGGATCTTGGCCCGACCATTGCCCCGGCTGGGATACACCCAGAAGAGGTCACCGATGGCGCCCTGCACGCCGCGGGCACAGATCTCCAAGCCGGACAGGCGAGTCAAACGCCCTACCCTGCGGTATGGGCTGGTGCGACCCAGTTGCTCGACCAAACCGCCAGCCGCGCTCACCAGGCACCATCCACGGTGGCGTCGTAGAGGACCTCGACGACCTCTTCAGCCATGTCCCCGTCAGCATGATCCCCGTCAGCAAGGTCCCCGTCTGCCTGATCCAGCAGGCTGCGCTCGAGCGCCTGGCGGGCGCGTTCGAAGGCGTCCTCGAAGGTGGCGAACACGGTGGTGTCGCCCAGCAGGACCCGAGCCTCGCCGTCGGCCAGATCGTTGGCCGCGGTGACGGCGATGGTGGCGTCGTCGAGCCACTGGCGGGTGGAAAGAGCCAACCCCGGCGAGGTAAAGATCTCCACCCTGTCCTCGTGATGGCGGTCAGCCAGCACCTCGGCCAGGCGGGCGAAGAACGCTTCGGGGACCGAGGAGAGCTCCCGGCGCACCGCCCATTCCGCCACCTGCAGGGACAGTTTCACCAGCCGTTCGGCGTCGCGTTGGCGCTCGGCTCGCACCTTTTGGGCGTGATCGGCCACCGCAACGCCGACGCTGATCCGCAAGCGCTCCCCGGCAACGGCCAGATCGGCCCCGGCCTGGGTCGCCCCTGCCGCGAAGCCCGCCTCATAGCCGCCGCGATAGGCATGGTCCTCGGCGGTGGCGATGCGGCGCTCCACCGGGATGGACAATGGATCATCGCGACGCAGATGCACGGTGGCGGCCTTGAGCACAGGGCCCGTCGAGCGGGAGAGGTTATTCGCCATCGTCGCCGGCCTCGCGCTCGATGATCAAGGTGCCGTTGGCTTCCAGGGTGCGGATCACGTCGATGATGCGCTTCTGGGCCTCGACGATGTCCCGCTTGCGGATGCCGCGCAGGAACTCGATCTCGTCTTGGAGGTTCTCCCGGGCCCGTTCCGACAGATTGCGGAACAGCCGTTCGGCCACGTGCTCCTCGGCCTCTTTGAGGGCCACCGCCAGGTCGCGGGTGTCCACCACCTTGAGCACTTCCTGCACGCCCCTGTCGTCGATTCGCACGATGTCGGCAAAGGTGAACAAGGCGTCGCGCACCTTGTCGGCCAGGGCCTTGTCCCGCTCCCGGATACGGTCGAGAACCAGTTTCTCGGTGGCCTGGCTGGAGGAATGCAACACCTCAACCAACAGCTCAACCCCTTCGAAGGCGGAGATGGGCTGGTTCAGCAAGGGCACCATGCGGGTGCGGAAGTCCTCATCCAGCTCGTCCACCACGTCGGCGTGGACGTGTTCGAGGCCGGCCAGGCGCACCGCCACGTCGGCTTGGCGGTCCGGAGGCAGGGCCTTGAGGATCTTGGCCGCCTGGCTGGGCTCGAGATGAGCGAGGGCCAACGCCACCAGGGACGAGGGTTCGGCGGCCAACACCATGGCCGCCAGTTCCGGGGTGGTGTCGGACAGGTAGCCGAACCGGCGGCCGCGGGACGGGTCAAGCCGGTCGGCCAGCTCGGCGGCCCGGTCCGCACCAAGGGTGCGGGTCAACAAGTCCAGCGTGTAGGGCAGCCCACCTTCGGCCATGAGCCGGCGGGCCACCAGTTCCTGAGCGAACTCGGTCAACACCGCCTTGACCTCACCGGAGGAGAGCCTCTCGATGGCGGCTGTCTCTTGGGCGAGATCCTCCACCAGCTCGGCCGGCAACCCCTTCAACAGCTTGGCCGCCCGTTCGGGGCCGAGGGCCACCAGCACGGACGCGACCTTGCGCCGCTGCTCTCGGGAGTGCATACCCTTCAGTTTGTTGGTGGCGGGGGAGAGGCTGCTCATGAGCGACGATCAGCCACCCAGCTACGCAGGAGCGCGGCGACATCTTCAGGTTCGCGGTCGATGAGATCGAGCACCTCGGCGGCGGGGTCCAGGGCGCGGCGATCGTTGCCGTCACGGGACTCCCCGCCCAGACCGCCGGCGCCCACCGCCACCGCCACCGGACGCGGGGCCAGCACCGCAGGGCCCGAGACCTTGGCCAGCTCGGTGGCGCTGAGCACCCCGAAGGGCTGGGCGCTGCGGGCCAGGGTGGCACGGTCGATCTCATCGATCTCATCGGTGCGGGAACGCAAGCCCTTGCGCAGGAACAGCACGGCCAGCAACAACACCACCAGGGTTCCGCCGGTCTTGGCGTAGCCGAGGATCTTGTCTTTGGACTTGGCGCCATCGGCGGCCTTGGCCGCCTCCTCAGCTGCGTCCACCCCGGCGGAGTCGAAGGTTTGGCCCTGAACCTCCACCAGGTCGGCCCGGCCGCCCTCCGCCACCGGGCTCACGTCGGCACCCACCGCCGCGATGACTAGGGAGCGGAGGGCTTCGGTGTCCGCGCCGACCGCGTCGAGGGCGGTCTGGTCCACCGCCACCGCCACCGACAGGCGTTGCAGCTTGCCGGGATTCTCGTGGGTGACGGTCTCCTTGGAGCCCACCGCCAAGGACTTGGCGTCGTCTTCTTTGGTATACACCTGACCGTCTTTGGCGCTGGTAGCACCCAAAGTGGTTCCGGTCACCCCGATAATACCAATCGGTACGGTGCCACCGGGGCCGTTGAAAACCTCTTTGCTGGTGGCACTGTTGACCGGCACGGTGTTGGAGGTGTCATAAGTGGTCTCTTTGGATTCAACCTTGGAGGTATCCATCAAGGCGCTGACTCGCACCACCGCCTTGCCCGGCCCGAAGATGGCATCGAGCATGGTCTGGGCCTGGGCGGCGCTGGCCGCTTCGTACTTGCGGGCCAACTGCAAGGGATCATCGTCCGAGCTCATCCCCGCCACCGAGAGAATCCGCCCGGTGGTATCCGTCACCGTCACGTTGTTGGTGGTGAGACCGGGCACCGCCGCCGCCACCGTCTGCATGATGGCGCGCACCCCGGAGCCGTCGAGGGCCCCGTTAGCGCCCACCAGAACCGAGGCCCTGGGCTCGTCCTGATCGTCACGGAACACGGCCTTTTCGGGCAAGGACAAGGTGACCCTGGCCGTGTCAACGCCGTCCATCTCCATCAAGGTGTTGATCAACTCGCCTTCCAAGGCCCGCTTGTAGTCGATCTGCTGCTTGAAGTCCGAGGTGGTAAGACCCTGCTTGTCGAGCAACTCGTAGCCGGCCATCTCACCGTTGCTGCTGATACCGGCCGAGCTCATGACCAAGCGAGCCTGAGCCAGATCGCTCTGGGCCACCAGCACACCCGAACCGTTGGTCGACAGCTTGTAGGCAATGCCACCGCCGTCGAGGGCTTCGGCCACCTTGGCCACCTCCGCGGGGTTGGCCCCCGCCGTCAGCGCGCTGTAGGAGGGTTGGGAAACCCAACGCATCAGCGCCACCAGGCCCATGATGCTGACCACGCTCAAACCGCCCAGGATCAGCATCTGCTGGGGGCTGAAGCTCTTCGCCACGCGGGTCGCCCGGCTTCGGGCTGCAGTGATGTCGAGTGCCATGGGAGTGCGTGAACCGCCTGGGAGAAGAAGAGGAAACGAAGCGAGCGAAAGCGAAGTGAGCGAGAAACGAGAACAAACAGGAAGCTGGGAGGAAAGGGGAGATCAGCTAGATCTGCATGCGCATGATCTCTTGGAAGGCGCTGAGCATCTGGTTCCGCATGGCCACGGTGAGCTGCACACCCAACTGCGCTTTGGAGGCGGCCACGGTGTACTGGTGGATGTCGGTCAACTCGCCGGTAGCGAGCTGTCGGCTGAGCTCGTCGGCCTGGTCGATGGAGCCCTGCACCTTGCCCAGCGCCTCCGCGAAATCCACGGTGGGGGTCTGTGCCGCTTTGCCGCTACCGCTCGCGGAGAGGCCGCCGATGGAACCGACACCGCCGACACCGCCGAAGCCGCCCAAATCTCCGAGACCAATCGGGTTCACGGGAGAGATGGCCATCTCAGTTGACCCTGATGCTGAGGGCGGCCTTGTAGGCATCGCGCACCCGGTCAAGGACAGAAAGGTTCGCCTGATAGCTGCGTTGGGCGATAAGCATGTTGGTCATTTCCTCGGAGAGATCAACCCGGGGGCGACGCACGTAGCCCTTGGGGTCGGCGTAGGGATGGTCGGGGTCGAAGACCAAGTCGGCCTCACCCCCGCTGAGCACAATGCCCGCCACCTCCGCGCCACGATTGTCGCCGCGGCTGTAGGACTGGGCGATGACCAACCGGGAGCGGAACGGGTCCTCCCCGGCCGGGCGGATGGTGTTGACGTTGGCCACGTTGTCGGAGATGGCGTCGAGCCATATCCGACTGACCTTGGCCCCGCTGGAGCTGGAATCGAGGGCGGCGAACATGCCCATGATCAGCGCACCCCGATAGCGGTGCCGAGTAGGCCGAAGCGGGCGTTGACCGCCCCGACAATGGCCTCGTAGTGCAGGTTCGACTTGACCAGGGTGGTGGTCTCCGCCTCAAGGGAGACCTGGTTGCCGTTGAGGCTCATCCAGGCCTCGCCGGCAGTGGCCCCGATCGACACCCGGGAGGGACCGGACCGATCGATGGCACGCGCCAAGGACCCCTCGAACTCGACGCGTTGAGCGGCAAATCCAGGGGTGTTGACGTTGGCGATGTTGTTGGCGGTGATGCGTTGGCGTTGGGCTTCGCCCGCCAGACCTATCTCGAGAGCGGCCTGGGTGCGATCGGTGAAGATCTGCATGGCCTCTGCATCGTCTGGGACGAAGGTCCTACTTGAACCAAACTCCCAACCTGGTGGATTGCGGATCCCTCAGGACCGGAAATCGCCTGGTCAGTTGTAGGGCGAGGAACGCGCCGGGCTCGGTGTTCGAGCCAAAACCCGCCCGATCTCGTGCTCGAGGCTCTCGATGCGGGCCAAAGCCAGACGGGCCCGCACCCGATCGGCGGGCCCGGGGACCACGCTAGGGAGCTCCACCGCCTCGAAACAGCCCTCCAGGCGGCCGTGGACCGCGGCGGCCTCCTGGCGGGCCAGGCAGGCCTCCAGGGCGTCGAGAGCGGCCTCCCAACCGGCCGCGCCGGTCGAGGAACTCACGCGATGAGCCGCTGCGGTTGAGCCTGGCCCAGGCAGGCCTCGCTCCAGGCTTCTTGCAGTGGCAGGATCAGCTCCAAGCAACGCATCACCAGCAGCGGATCCCTGGTCACATTGGCCGTCACCAGCTGGCGCCACACGAACTCGTAAATGCGGTCCAGGTCCGAGGCCAGGGACCCGGCTTCGAAGTTGAGCGAGCAGCGCAGCTCGGTCACGATGCGCTGGGCCCGCACCAGCTGTTCGGAAGCCTCCGCCCGCCGTCCGCTGGTCTCCGCTTCAGCCGCCCGGCGCAGCGAGGCGATGACACCGTCGAACAACATGGCCACCAGCTGGGCCGGGGTGGCGGTGGCGGCGCGGTTCTTGACGTATTGGTTCCGACCGGCCTGGCTTCTGGCGGCCAGGCTTTTGGCCGCGGGGTTCTGGGCAGCGGGGTTCTCGGCGGCTGGGTAGGGCATCAACGTTCTCAGATCCGGTGGAACGCGAGTACAGGGACTCGGCGGTCGGGTGGGGACGCCGGCAGAGCCAGCGGGGAAGCCTCAAGGGCGGGCAGATCAGCGCAGGGCATTGTTGAGGCCCTTAGCCTGGCTGGCCAGCTGGGCCATGGAAGTTTCGAGGTTGGTGTACTGACGGCGGATGCGTTTTTCGACCAGGGACAACCGCTCGTCCTCCGCCTCGATACGCGAGGTGAAACTGGCAATAGTGGAGCGGGTGGCATCGATAGCGCCGTCTACCGTTCCGTTGTTGTCGAGCAAACCCTTGGCTGTTTCGGTAAGGGTGCCAAACACGCCCTTACGGGCGGCCCCATCGCCCGCCAGCAGCCTCATAGTTCCAGCATGATCGCTGCTCAAGGCGTTGCGGAAGGTGGTTTCGTTGAGGGAATAGGTCCCGTCACGACCCAAGGACAGGCCGATCTGGGCCAGCACCTGTTTGTCCTGACCGCTGTCGCTATACCTCATGGAGGCCATCACACTGTCGCTCACCCGGCGCAGGCGGGAGTCCCCAGACATGGCGGCCGCCTTCCTGGCTCCGGCGTCGAAGGCGGTGTTCTTCTTGATGGCGGCCAGCACGGTGTTGAGCGCGTCCACCACCGCCTTGCCTGCATCCACCACTTTCTGATCGTCCTGGGCCACCGCCACGGTCACGTCCTTGGCCGCATCGGCGGTCCGCAAGTCCAGCGTCACCCCCGGCATGAGGTCGGTGATGCGGTTGGAAGACCGGCTAACGGTGGTGACCCCGTCGGCCAGCACAATCTGGGCGTCGCTGGCCGCTCGTAACGTGTCAAAGGTCTTGCCCGCCACCGCCCCCAAGGCGGAGAAGTTCACGGTGAGGGCATGTTCGGTGCCCGCTTCCCGCGCCGAAAGCACCAGGCTGGCCGGCGAGGCCGAGCCGTCCTTTTTGTTGATGGCGGCGGCGGAAACGCCCACCCCCAGGTTGTTGATGAGGGAAGCCAGCTCGCCCAGCGTGGAGCTGGCGGTGGTCTGCACCACCCCGAGCGAGGCCTTGCCCAGCCGCAGGGTGCCGATAGCGACGGAGGTCCAGTTGCCAGCCCCGTCGGTCAGGGTGACTGCACCGGAGCTGGCCACGGTCTGCTCGTTCCCGCCGAAGACCACCGTGGCCGTGCCGCCGTTGATGGCCTTGACCTCAATGTCGTACTTGCCGGCCGCGGTGTTGGTGGTATCGACCAGCGTCATACCCACTGTCGGCAGACCGGCGGCCACAATGGCTTTACCCTCCCCCACTGGGTCAGTCGTATCGGTGAACCCGTTGGCGATGACCTGATGGGAGGCGGCCAGTTGCTTCACCCGGAAGGTGAAGTTGGCTGTCGGCGCGGTGGAGCTGGCCTTGGCCAGGACCAGCTTGTCGTCGGAGGAAGTAGCCGTGGTGGTGGCGGCCGAGGTGGACCGATTGGTCAGGCTGAACGGTTCGGTGGCCACCTTCAGGGCGGTCAACTTGGTGCTGAGGTCCTGCCACACCGTGAGCTGCTTCTGGTAGCTGCCCTGGCGCGTCTGGAGACGGGTTCGGTTGGCCTGCTCCCCGACGAGGAGGGAGTTGATGATGTCCGACGTATTGAGGCCCGACGCCATACCCCCAACGCTGTTCGGCATTCCCGTTCCTTCCCGTCGTCACGCTGCTTGACTTGCTGTGCTTTGGCCCTGCTGTGCTTTGGCCCTGCTGTGCTGGCTGTTTCGGCCTCTTCTGTGACCAACTGCAGCGCCGCGTGTGGGTTGTAGACATCGAATTCGGCGCTCAGATCTGGAAGGACACGACCCTGCTCCGGGTGGGGTAGCTTGCACCGCCCCACCCGGACGCACAGGTTCTCTCAGCTCAGAACGTCGATGATCGACGGTCCCCTTAGCGCAGCAGCTGGAGAACCGACTGAGGGACCTGGTTGGCCTGGGCCAACATGGCGGTACCGGCTTGGACCATGATCTGGTTACGGGTGAATCTCACCATTTCGGCGGCGATGTCGAGGTCGCGGATACGGGACTCGGAGGCTTGCAGGTTCTCAGTGGTCACACTGAGGTTGGTGATGGTGTGCTCGAGCCGGTTCTGCTGAGCACCGAGATTGGCCCGCAGGCTGTTGATCTCGTCGATACCGGAACGCACGGTGTCAATAGCGGCCGAAGCCCCCGTGGTCAGGTTCATGGCGGAAAGATCCACGGCAGCACCGGTGCCGTCGGTCAGCGACGCTGAGGACAGCCCCTGGGTGGTGACCGTGATGGTGTCGGTGCTCATGGCCCCGACCTGGAAGGTCACCGCGGTCGTGGAGAACACGGCCTTGCCGGCGAACTTGGTGGATGAACCAATCGAGTCGATCTGTTTGAGCAACTCGGTGACTTCAGCTTGCTCGGCGGCGCCGTCGCTGGTGGCGGTGTTGGCGGCGGAAACGGCCAGCTCGTTCATGCGCTGCAGGATGGCGTGGACTTCGTCCAGCGCCCCTTCCGCGGTTTGCACGTAGCTGATGCCGTCCTGGGCGTTCTTGACGGCCTGGTTGATGCCGCGGACATCGGCCCGCAACTTCTCGCTCTTGGCCAGCCCGGCCGCGTCGTCCGCGGCCCGGTTGATCCGGAAGCCGCTGGAGAGTTTCTCCATCGACTTGTTCAACATGCCGTCGTTGATGGTCAAGTTCCGGTGAGCCGAAACCGCCATTGTGTTCTGATTGATGCGCAGACCCATGGTGATCCTCCTTGA
>JANPEN010000166.1:0-21279 GCA_031422955.1 Acidimicrobiia bacterium | reverse complement strand
GTCCCACTGAGGGGTGTAGGGGTCGGCGGCGGCGCGCTCGATCTGGGGGTCCGGGTCCGGCTCGGCCCGTGCTGCCGGCTCGGCTTCCTCGGCCGGAGCGGTCTCCGCGGGTTCCGCCGGTTCCGCGGGTTCCGCGGGTTCAGGAACGGCTGCGGCTTCGGCGGTGTTAGTGATGTCAGCTGAGTCAGTGACGGCGGCGGCTTGGGGTAAGCCAGTAGCGGCAGTGGGGAACAACGGGGCGCCGCCTACCTGGGGCCGAGGACTTTCGATGCCCAGACGCAGGGCGTTGTCCCTGGCCAGGGCCTCAGCTAAAGCGCGGGCGCGATCGCGGTCCGCTTCGAAACTGGGGGTGATTGCGGAGCTGTCGGGAGTATCGAGGGTGTTTGCGCTGAGGTCGTTGACGGCCGAGCCCGCCCCGTGGGCCGGCTCGGCGCGGTCAGTCCGCTCCGGGCCCGCTGACGCCGCCGAGGGCTCCTGCGGGGGTGGGGGGTAACGTCGCGGCGGCGGGGGGAAGGTGGGGATTTCGGCCGGCGCTTCGACCAGGGTGGCAACCGTGGCCAACGACTCGGACACATCGTCGCCGTCGTAGAGGACCGGCTGCTCGACCTCCCGGGCCAGGGGAGTGGTTCCGATTGGGAGCGCCGCCCCGACTGGTTCTGGCTGGGCCTGCACATCGGGCTGCGCCTCGTGGTGGGGTTCCAGTACGTCGGGCTGGTCGGGCTGGTCGCGCTCGGGCTGGCCGCCGATGAAATCAGCCTTGGCCACGATGCCCATGCCCAGCGCTTGATCGCTGATGGGGCCGAGCAGGCGCGGGAGCAGTTCGCCCAGCCCTCGGAACAGCCCGAGCACGGTGAAGGCGGCCAGCAGACGGAACGGCCAGGGCGCTTCGACAACGGCGGCGATGATGCCGATCACGCCGAGCAGCCCGTCGGG
The DNA here is from genome assembly GCA_031422955.1 of Acidimicrobiia bacterium. Taxonomy (GTDB): domain Bacteria; phylum Actinomycetota; class Acidimicrobiia; order Acidimicrobiales; family CAIXPF01; genus CAIXPF01. The sequence goes on along the minus strand of JANPEN010000166.1, from coordinate 20,346 downwards.
TAGGGCCCAACGCAGCAGGGCCCTGCTCAGGCCGGCCGAGCGGCGGGCGCCGTCGGCCAGACGTAGGCCGGCCAGCAGCTTGCCCGGCGTCCATCCCCACACTCCCTGGACCACCACCCAGACCCCCACTGCGTACAGGAGCGTGATGAGGTAGCTGGAAGCCTCGGGGGGGTCGGCGATGTAGACGGTATCGAACAGTTGATAGGTGCGGTGATCAGCGTCGATCACCCGACCATCGAGCAGGGTGAACTCAACGATCACCTGGCCGTCATCGCCCACTCGGTCCGATTGGGAGGCGACGTTGCAGTTGGGAGCGGGCGCTGGATCACAAGCGTCCGGTTTGGTCATGAGCACGTCGCCGCCGGTGCCGTAGAGGCCCAGGAACAGCACCACCACGGGCACCAAATCAACCAGGCGGGCAAGCAGGCGGTAGAGCCAGATATGGACACGAGTGTCGGAGATGCGTTCGCGGTTTCCGCTTCCGCCGCCCACTGGCCGGGCCCGAGCCGGGCTGCGCCGGCTCATTTGCGGTGCGGCGCGCGCCGGCGCAGGTGGCACACAGGGCGCGCGGAGGTCGTCACCCGACCATTCTTAGTCGCCTCTGTGTGCCCATTGGCGCATACTCACCAACGTACGGTGCTGCCTCGCCCGCTGGGTGTGCTCAGTCCTGCTCGACAAGCACCCAGGCGTCGGCCTCGGTGTCGTACTTGACCCAGTGCTTCTCGGCCGGATCCCACTGGACATAGGCCTGCACCTTGGTGTCCCAGATGGGATCGAAGTCCTGGCGTAACTCCTCGTCGCCCCCGGTGTAGCGCTCCGGCGCAGGACCGGGAGCCACCGTAGGGGTCCGCTGGCCGTCAGCGGACCCTTCGATGCTGGAGACCACGAAGGTGCGGGTGATGGTGTCACCCACCCGCTGGTGGGTGGGGGTGAACCAGATCAGCAGTATGCCGAACACCCCCAGGCAAGGCAGACCGTCCACCGACCAGGCGGCCAGGCGGATGAGGGCGGGCCCTGTTCCCGGCGGGCGGCCCTGCTCATTGACCAGTTTGAGGCCCATAATGGCCTTGCCGGGGGTGACCCCCGTCTCACCCTGGACGACACCGTGCACGGCCACCGTCAACACCGTCATCAGCCCCACGCTCATGATCCCGGTGCCGACGACCTGGCGTAACACCAGCATGATCATGGTCATGAGGGCCATGTCGATCGCCACGCCGGCGATGCGACGTTGCAGAAACGCGGAGGTGGACGCCGTGGCGTTTTGGTGCAGCGTCGTGGAACTCATTCCGTGAACCTTCGACCGTTTCGCTGGCCCCGCTCTCGCGGCGGCCGGGGTTGACGCCGCGGTGGCGGCCTGTTGGTCAGCGCCGCGGGTGCGGCGCCTGCTCGTCCTAGGTGGGTGGCGTTGCAAGGGGGTGGCGTCATCGGCGGTGGAGGGTGGGAGGGATAGCCTGCCCACCCATGGCCAGTGACTCACCCTCGACATCGGCTGCCGAGACGGCCAACTTGAATCCGGCCATCCCAACCGAATCCGCCTCGGACGTTGCGGGACGGTCTGATGTGCGGTCTGATGTGCGGTCTGATGTGATGGAGAAGGTGGTGAACCTGTGTAAGCGACGGGGGTTCATCTTTCCGTCGGCAGAGATCTACGGCGGCTTTCGGTCGACCTATGACTATGGACCCATCGGCGTTCTCATGTTGCGCAACGTGAAGGACGCATGGTGGAGGACCATGGTCCAACTCAGAACTGATGTACTCGGACTCGATGCATCAATTTTGTCTCCCCCGGCGGTGTGGGAAGCCTCAGGGCACCTGGCCAACTTCACCGACCCGCTGGTGGACTGCACCAGCTGCAAGCAGCGCTTCCGCCAGGACCATCTGGAAGACCTCGCGCTGTGCCCGAACTGCGGGGCCCGTAACGCTTTCACCGAGGCCCGCCAGTTCAACTTGATGTTCAAGACCCATGCCGGGCCCCTGGAGGAGTCCGCCGCGGTGGCCTACCTGCGGCCCGAGACGGCCCAGGGCATGTTCATCAACTTCGCCAACGTGTTGAACACCAGCCGCAAGAAGCCGCCCTTCGGCATCGCCCAGGTGGGCAAGAGCTTCCGCAACGAGATCACCCCCGGCAACTTCGTGTTCCGCACCCGCGAGTTCGAGCAGATGGAGCTGGAGTTCTTCGTGCCGCCCGACGAGGCGGACCAGTGGTATGCGTACTGGTGCCAGGAGCGCTTCGACTGGTATGTGCGCCACGGCATCGCCGCCGATCAGCTGCGTCTACGTCCCCACGACGCCGATGAGTTGTCCCACTACTCCTCTGGCACCTCTGACGTGGAGTTTCTCTTCCCCTGGGGCTGGGGTGAGCTGGAGGGCATCGCCAACCGCGGCAACTTCGACCTGACCCAGCACGGCACCCATTCCGGGGCCGACCTCAGCTATTACGACCAGGAAACCAAGACCCGGTACCTGCCTCACGTGATCGAACCGGCGGCGGGAGCCACCCGGTCGATGATGGCCTTCCTCATCGCCGCCTACGAGGAGGAGGAGGTCAACGGGGACACCCGCACGGTGCTGCGTTTGCATCATCGCATCGCCCCCTACAAGGTGGCGGTACTGCCGCTGTCCAAGAAGGCGCCGCTCATGGAGCTGTCCCGGCAGGTGTTGGGTCTGGTCCAGCCCCTGTGGATGGCCGACTACGACGAGACCCAGGCCATCGGCCGCCGCTATCGCCGTCAGGACGAGATCGGCACGCCTTAATGCGTCACGGTCGACTTCGACTCGTTGCAGGACCATGCCGTCACCGTGCGCGAGCGCGACAGCATGACCCAGGAGCGCCTCCCCATCGATCAACTGGTGGCCTATCTGGCCACCCGGCTGGCCTGACCTTCGACCGCTTGCCGGGGCGCTCGCCGGCGGTATCGGTATGGGCTGCTAGGGTGGGCGGTTGCTCGACGTCTGTCGGGCGGACGCGCCTGGATGCGGTGCTCCACCGGGAGGTGGATCCGGTTCAAGGGGCAGGGTCCGATACCCACACCGAGAAGGAAACCCACCAACTCCATGGCCGAAAAAGCCGACATCATCGCCGCACACCGTCAGCACGACACTGACACCGGTTCGCCCGAGGTACAGATTGCTCTTTTGTCGGGTCGCATCACCTACCTGACCGAGCATCTGAAGCTCCACAAGAAAGACCACCACAGCCGCCGGGGTCTGCTTATGCTGGTCGGTCGGCGCCGCCGGCTGCTCGATTACGTCCGCAAGAACGACATCGAGCGGTACCGGACCATCATCGCCAAACTCGGGTTGCGTCGCTGACCTGAATCCGCGAGCGGCCCGCGGGCCGCTCGCTGGCCGTTTTGCACAACATCTCTGAACACCGAGCTTGAACAACAAGCTCTGAACAACAACCACAGCAGCGAGGGTCCGTGCGGGCGGTGTCCGGGCGGGAACTGCCAGCTGCCAGCTCCCACGTTCCGAGGCGAGATCCTGGTGGTCTTCGGCTTCGGCGGGTGCGATCTGGGAACTGGTGGGTGCCTGTGCTGCGTGCTCGGGCTCGACATCGAGCTCGGAAAGGACCAAACAGATGGCAGAAACCATCAGCGTGAGCGCGCCGGTCACCGGCGCCCCCGACAAGCTGTTCACCCTGGAGACCGGCAAGCTCGCCGGCCAAGCCGACGCCGCCGTGGTCGGCCGCATCGGCGGCACCTACGTGCTGGTGGCCGCCACCGCGGCCAAGACGGTACGCGAGGGGGTGGACTTCTTCCCTCTGACTGTGGACGTGGAAGAGCGCATGTACGCCGCCGGCAAGATCCCCGGCAGCTTCTTTCGTCGTGAGGGCCGAGCCCCCGACAGCGCCATCCTGACCTGCCGCCTCACCGATCGCCCGTTGCGGCCCAACTTCCCTGAGGGCTTCCGCAACGAGGTCCACATCGTGGCCACGGTCATGGGGGCGGACAAGATCAATCCCCACGACGTGCTCATCATCAACTGCGCCTCGGCTGCCCTGATGATGTCCGGCATCCCGTTCCTCTCGCCCATCGGGGCGGTGCGTCTGGCTTTCACCGCCGCCGGTGAGTGGATTGCCCATCCCACCTACCAGGAGGGCCAGGAGTCTTCCTTCGAGATGGTGGTGGCCGGCCGCGAGCTCGACAGCGGCGATGTGGCCATCATGATGGTCGAGGCGGGCGGCACCACCTCCACCTGGAGCAATGCCGAGACTGGCTCGCCCAAGGTCACCGAGGAAGCCCTCGCCCAGGGTCTCGACGTGGCCAAGGTGCATATCAAGGACCTGATCAAGCTGCAAAAAGAGCTGATCCAGGAGTCCGGTGGGCCCAAGCCGATCATGAGCTTCAACGAGCAGGTCGATTACTCGCCCGAGGTCTACGCGGCGGTGGAAGCTGCCGCCGCCGAGCGGATGGCGCCGATCATCTCCATCTCGGGCAAGGCCGAGCGCGACCAGGCCGAAGGCGAGGTGCGCGCCGCCGTGCTGGCGGAGTTGTTGCCCCGCTTCGCCGAGTTGCGTGATGCCGACAAGCAGATCAAGGCGGCCGCTCGCAGCCTGACCAAGAGCTTGGTGCGTAGCCGCATCGTGAACGAGGGTCTCCGCATCGACGGTCGTGGTCCCAAGGACCTGCGTCCGCTGGCCGCGGAAGTGGGCGTGTTGCCCAGCGTGCACGGTTCGGGCTTCTTCGAGCGGGGCGAAACCCACGTGGTCAACGTGACCACCTTGGGCGTGGCCCGCATGGACCAGATGATCGACGGCATCGACATCGTCGAGCGCAAGCGCTACATGCACCACTACAACATGCCGCCCTTCTCCACGGGGGAAACCGGCTTCATGCGCGGTCCGAAGCGGCGTGAGATCGGTCACGGTCTGCTGGCCGAGCGGGCGCTGCTGCCGGTGATTCCCAAGGCCGACGAGTTCCCCTACACCCTGCGCCTGGTGTCGGAGGTGTTGTCCTCCAACGGCTCCACCTCCATGGCCTCGGTGTGTGGTTCCAGCCTGTCGCTGATGGACGCCGGGGTGCCCATCAAGGCGCCGGTGGCCGGTATCGCCATGGGGTTGGTGTTTGCCGATGGCAAGTACACCACCCTGACCGACATCTTGGGCGCCGAAGATGCTTTTGGTGACATGGACTTCAAGGTGGCCGGCACCGCGGAATTCGTGACCGCGCTGCAGCTCGACACCAAGATCGACGGTATTCCCGCCGATGTGTTGGCCGCCGCCCTGGCCCAGGCCCGTGACGCTCGCCTGCAGATCCTCGAAGTCATGAATAACGCCATCGCCGCTCCCCGCGACGAGGTGGGCGCCACCGCCCCCAAGATCATCAGCTTCACCATCCCCATGGACAAGATCGGTGAGGTGATTGGGCCCAAGGGCAAGGTCATCAACTCCATCCAGTCCGAGACCGGGGCCGGCCTCACCGTCGACGACGACGGTTTCGAGGGCACGGTGACGATCTCGGCGGTGGACATTGCCATCGTGCGCGAGGCCGAGCGCCAGGTGCGTCTCATCCTGGAGCCGCCCACGGCTGAGGTCGGGGCCACCTACCCCGGCCGGGTGGTGAACATCACCAAGTTCGGTGCATTCGTCAACATCCTGCCTGGCCGCGACGGCCTGGTTCATATCTCCAAGCTGGGTGGCGGTCGCCGCATCCAGAACGTGGAAGAGGTGTTGACCCTGGGCGAGGAGCTCGAGGTGGTGGTCGAGGACATCGATCCGAACGGCAAGATCTCCTTGCGCCCGGCCAACCAGCCCGAGCGTCCCGACTCCAACGGCGAGGGCCGTGAGAGCTCGGGCCGGGACAGCGGCAGCCGGGAGAGTTCTAGCCGGGAGAGTTCTAGCCGCGACGGTGGTAGCCGGGACGGTGGTAGCCGCGATGGTGGTAGCCGCGATGGTGGTAGGCGGGACAGTGCTCCTCGACCGGCCAGCGTGGAGGCTGAGGGGGGCCCGGCTCGAGAGTACGTGTCGTTCGAGGATTCCTTCGAGAGCGAACTGCGCGAGGAGTTCGGCGATCTCGGACCCGCGCCGGTTGGCGGCATCCCCGGTGATCGTCCCGCGGGCGGCCCGCGCGGTGACAGCAGGGACGACCGCGGCGGTGACCGCAACCGACGTCCGCGTCGTCGTCGTTGAACACGGCTGATGGGGCCGCTCGCCGCCGAAAGGCCGGCGGGCGGCCCTTCGCCGTCTCCGGGTCATCTGCTCCTGGAGCGGCAGCCCCGGGGGAAAGGACGGGAGAGCCAACGGGGGCGACCGAGGAGGCGGGGCTGGCCTGGCGGCGCAGCGAGCTGGGCAACGGGGTCCGGGTGGTTTCGGAAGGGGTGCCAGGAGCCCGTTCGCTATCGGTTGGGGTGTGGATCGGGGTGGGATCGCGCGACGAGCCCCCGGAACGGGCCGGGCTGTGCCATGTGCTCGAGCATCTGATCTTCAAAGGCACCGCCGATCGCGACGCCCGGTCGCTGGCCGTCGCGTTCGACGCGGTGGGCGGGGAGATGAACGCCTACACGGCCAAGGAGCGCACCGCTTACTACAGCAGGGTGCCGGCGGGGGCCGAGGACATTGGGCTGGACCTGCTGCTGGAGGCGGTCACCCAGGCCGAGCTGCGGGCGGAAGATCTCGATCAGGAGCGCGAGGTCATCCTGGAGGAGTTGGCCGGGGCCGAGGACGACCCGGGCGATTGGGCCGATACCAAGCTGTTCGAGGTGCTCTTCGCCGATCATCCCTTGGGTCGGGAGGTGATCGGCAGCGTCGAATCGGTCGGCTCGATCACCCGCCAGGATGTGGTCGACTTTGTGGCGGGCCACCATGGCGGGGCCAACGTGGTGGTCAGTGCGGCCGGGGTGGTGGACCATGATCGGCTGGTTGAAGGGGTTCAACGCTGGCTCCATACCGTACCGTCTAGTACGCCGAGCGGGCGGGTGGCGCCGGTGAGCGCCGCCGGTGGGCGCATCCACGTGCGGCGTCGCACCGAGCAGACGCAACTGGCGATGGGCTGGCGCTGCGGTGGGCTGCACAGCCCGGACCGCTATGCCCTCACCGTGTTGGAACACGTGCTGGGCGACGGGCCGGCCAGCCGGCTCTTCTTCGAGGTCCGCGAGCAGCGGGCGTTGGCCTATTCGGTGGGTTCGGCCCTGTCCTTGTACAGCGATGTCGGCACCTTGTTGGTGTCCACTGCGGTGGCCCCGGAGCGGGCGTTGGAGACCAAACGGGTGATCGAGGGCGAGGTGGCCAGGGTGGCCGCCGATGGCATTACCAGTGACGAGCTGGTGGCCACGGTGGGCTATGTGGTCGGCTCGACGTTGATCGGCCTGGAAGAGGCGTCTACCTGCATGGCCCGCCTCGGTTATCTGGAGCTCACCTACGGCACGGTGACCCCGGTGGAGGCCTACCTGGACAAAATCCGCGCCGTCACGTTGCAAGACGTGCAACGGGTGGCCGCCTCCACCTTCGCCGCCGCCCCCGCCCAAGCCACGGTCGGGCCGCGCTCCGTGCGCTGAGGTGGCTCGGGCTGGGAGGCCAGTCCCGCGAAGCGTGAGACGGGGCTTCCAGTTGGAGTAATGTCTAGATTCATTACACTGCGGTTTGCCAGAGCCCCAGCAAGTTGTCCTCGCTGTCTCTGAAGTACGCCGCGAAGCCCATCTCGCCAATTGCCATTTTCTCACCGACCGGTGCTCCGCCATGTTGCTTGATGGCCAGGAGGGCGGCATCGATGTCTTCCACCTGCAAGGTGATCACGGGCTGGTCCACCGGGGCCTCACGTTGCATCATGCCTCCTCCGATGTATCCCGGTTCGCTGGGCATGCCCTCCGAGCTCACCGGCCCGGTGGAAACCATGTTGTAACGCATCTCGGGAATCGGTTGGATTTGCCAATCGAAGACCTCACGATAAAAGCGTCGGGCGCGGTCTGCGTCGTCGAACGGAACCTCGAAATGTATGACCCGTGCGCTCATGGGGGTCCTCCGTTTCCTTATAGCTCGTGCTCAGCAAGCCTAACTGCTCGCGTATACCCAAGATGCGGGAGTCGAAACACGACGTGCCGACCCGTCGGAGGCGATCAGCCCGATGCGGAGCCCGCGCACCCTCCGAGGGCCTACCTGCCGCCCCGGCGTGCCCTACGGCCAGTTGAATCGGGCGGCGGCCCTCATCGGTGACATGGCCGAGGGCGCCCGCAGCAAGCGTGACCGCGTGGGCGTCCCCGCTCAGCACCGGGACCGACAGACGGAATGCCACGGGGTCACGCTGGCAGCGTCGCTCCATTCGAGCGGGCCATGCTCGCCGATCCATCCACCGAGCGACCCGGCCATCAACTCCATGGAGATCCATGGCCATCCCTCAGTGGTGCGCCAAGCCATACACGGTCACCACGCCATCGTTGCCGGACAGCACCGCCAATGATGAGCGCTCCTGATCGAACAGCTTCAACGCTCATCGAGATCGGCCTGCTGGATCACCTTGAGCGCCACCGGACGACCGCCGAGCTCCAACTGAAGGGCCCGGTACACCACCGAGGACGCCCCCCGCCCGAGTTCAACGGGTTCCGCCGATTACAACACGGTGCGTGCCTAGTCCACCATGTTTCGTTAAGAATCGGATCTCTCCAGAGTTGCGAGATCGGTCGACGGGTGTTCACGCTGCGGGTGGCCGGTCTGGCGGTTCGGCAGCGGGTGGGAGCGCGGTGTCTGGCAGTGCCCCGCAGCAGAACTTGTACTTGGCCGTCGAGCCGCACCAACAGCGGTCATTGCGGGCCGGTGGCCACTGCCGTCCCGCACCCTGCTGGGCCAGGCGGCTGGCGGCGCGGCCGCGCACCTCGGCGCTGCCCGAATCCGCACCATCGGCAAGGGCTTGGTCCTCGATGTCCTGCACCGTGACCGGAACCATCAACAGCCTCATGCCCCTGGCCCGGTCGCTGATGTTGCGCATGCGCCCCTCGACGCTGCTCTTGTACCCGTCGTGATCGTGGGGCAGATCATCGCCCAGCGCGGGCCAACGTTGCAGGGCCAAGGACCAATCACTCGGGGGAAACCAGCCGATGGCGAAGGTCTGCTGCACGACGGTCATGGTAGGCCGCCGTGGCGCGTGCCCGTTCGGTGGCGGATGGTCGGACCCGGGGGGTGGTCAGCTCAGGGGGTGGACAGGTGCTCGATCAAACCCATCGCCGCAGCAGTCAGGTCGCGATCAGCCACCGGCAACGGCGCCAGATCGACATGGGTCAGCCCGGCCGCGACCAGCGACGCCAACCGTTCCAGGCAATGGTCGATCGGACCGGCCAGCACCACGGCGTCGATCAACCGGAGGGAAGGAACCGGGGGTGTGGCTGCCGGTCTGTCAGGAGCCAGCACCAGAATCTGGTCGATCCCGGGGCATACCGGCGGCGTCGGCGGCCCGGCCGTACCACTGCGCCAGCGTGGGGAGCGTGAAGTGGGCGTTGAGGCCGCTGGGGTTGGGCAACACCCATAACTCGCAACCCGCCAAACGATGCGGCTGCGGGCCGACCTTGGTGGCCGGCAGCCCGAACGCCAACCGGTACGCGCTGACCCCGAGCACCGCCACCACCCGTGGCTGCAGCCGCTCGACCAGCGCCGTGAGCCGCGCGGCACCTTCACGAAGCTGCTCCCGGGTCAGCTCGTCGGCCCGGGCGGTGGCGAACGGCGAGATGTTGGTGATGCCGATGCCGGCCAAGCGCAGCAACTCGGCGTCGGCCGGCCTCATCCCCTCGCTGGAGTCAATCCGATGAGGCGTGATGCCGGCGACGTGCAGGGCGGGCCAGAACCGGTTGCCCGGGCGGGCGAAGTGGGCGTTCACGGCGGCGGTCCACAAACCCGGGTTGATGCCAACGATAAGGAGGCAGACCTTGTCACCCAGCAGGTCGTCAACGGGCTTCCCGGCAAAGGCGGCCAACTCGGCCCGGTTGAAGCGCTTCACCATTGCAGTCTCGCGTGCAAGGCCTTCCGGCGGGAGGGCATCCCGACCTGAAGACGGCCTGGCGTGGAAGCATGCCTGGCGTCGCATCCGGGGGATCGCAGCGTGTCGACGTCCCGCCTCCGGTGCCCACCTGGAGGACTGGCGGTCGTGAACGCTCTCGCCAGACTCCTCGATCGCCAGGCCATCGAAGAGGTGCTCGCCCGCTACTGCCGGGGGGTGGACCGCTGCGACGTTGACACGCTGGCCTCATGCTCTCACTCCGACGGCACCGACGATCACGGCACCTTCGTGGGCAACGGCCAGGGTTTCGCCGCTTGGGCCACCGCTGGTGCGGCCAAGGTATGGGCGGCGTCAGATCCCAGCAAGAGGTCAGCCCTGGTGAACCCCACCCGTACTCGGGACATGTGTCCCGTATTTGGCACACATCGGGGTAGGCTGGACGTGTGAACGTGGGATCGCCGATTTTGGATGTGGTGCCCGGACCCAGGGGACTGCTGTTGCAGGCGCTGAGCGGTCTGACGGGACGGATGAGTGGGCGACAGCTAGCCCAATTCGCCGGGGTGCCTCCCTCCACCACGGCGCGGCTGCTAGCAGATCTGGTGGACGCTGGGATCGTGCTCGCCGAACCGATCGGTGGCGCGTTGGCGTATCGGATGAACGCCGATCACCTGACGTCTCGCGCCATCAGCCAACTGGCCAGTGTCCGCTTCGATCTCATCTGTGAGATCAAGGGGGAGATCAAGACCTGGGACACTCCGGCGGTGGCCGGATGGCTGTTCGGTTCAACGGCGCGGGGCGACGGAGACCGGCAGTCCGATGTGGACCTCCTCCTGGTGGCTCCCGACGGGGTGGACCACCGCTGGGAACGCCAGATCGGCCGACTCGCCGATCTTGTTGAACGGTGGACCGGCAACTACGCACAGGTAGTGGAACACTCGATCTCGTCGTTCCTTGCGCTGGAGGCCGCCCGCTCGACCCTGACGGCAAACCTGCGGGTTGACGGCTTGGAACTGGTCGATAACTCGTGGACGGCAATCGGCCGAGCCGCGTGAGCCGTGCATCGGGGCGCATGAAACCATGCCAACCGGCTGACATTCGGGCTCGCCTGAAAGACGCCGCCGATTTCCTTGAAGCCGCCGAGTTGCTGTCGGCGCCAGGCAAAGGTGACGTCGTGGCCACCAATGCCATCCACTCCGCTATCGCATCGGCAGAGGTGATCTGTTGCGCCCGTCTCGGTCGCCGCTCCAACGACGGCAACCACCGGGCGGCCCTCGATCTGTTGCGCCAAGTCGATCCGCAACTCGCCAACCTCCTACGCAGAGCGCTCGATCGCAAACAGCAAGCCGGATACGAGAGCCGGGACCTCGCCGACAGCGATGCCGCCGCCTGCGTGGACCAGGCCCGCCGCCTTTATGTCAACGCCCAAATGGCGGCACAACTGCGCGGACCGCTCCCACCTCAGGTGGACCCTGCCAGCTGAGCTCCCGGCGGCGTAGGGATCTTCGACCCGCCGCGCGTCCCACGGTCTGTCTCACGAACGGGCCGACACCTGACGATAAGGGCTTGCCCTGGTGCCCCACCACACTCAGCTTCGCCTTTGGTGCCCGGACAGCCTTTTCACAGAAATCGGGCACCTTCCGGAGCGGTCAGGGCAGTCTGGCTGGCAAAAGGGCAAAGCCTTCGGCGGCTGCGGCCTGCCTTAACAGCCGGTCGAAGGCGGCGACGGTCCCCACACCAGGGTCAGCGGCCCGGGCTGCGGTGGCGCAGGCGAGCTGCACCGCGTCGTAGGCGCGAAGCCCGTGCACCGCGCACAACCGGGCCGCGTCTTCGAGCACCTGTAGGCGAGGAAGACGTTCGCGTCAAACTAGATCCGACGCGGGTTAGCTGGTATCTCGAATCCGTCTGTGCCGCAACGCGGATCCGGTCGACGTCAGCGTCCGAACCTGCGGGTGCGAACCCCACCACGGTCATGTCGAGCAAGTTCGGAACCGTGTCTACGCCCGCTGGATACGGACCCCCTTGTAACTCGCTACGATGGCGTCGGCCGTTATCAGCGTGAGGTCCTCCTCCATGGCTTGGGCGATCAGGAGCCTGTCGAAGGGGTCGCGATGGATGGGTGCAAGACCGTGGACCCGTGCCGCGTGACGCCAGCTCAGCGTCAGTTCCTCGAAACCCATCCGCTCACAAAGCTCCATCGGTGATAACGGTAGCGACAGTTTTCCGCTAGCTATCTTGATAACCATTTCTGCCACCGAGACCGACGAAACCAGCGCAACTTGTGAGGTGTCGGCGAGCACTTCGCTGGTCTCGGGACGTAACCGTTCGGGCGTTGCGGCCGCCCAAACGATGACATGGGTGTCACAGAGAAACAAGGTCACACCGGCCCATCGAGGGCTTCAAGAACTTCCGGTGGTGTCTCGTCGAAATCTTCAGCGATGGAGATCTGACCGGCGAATTGCCCGAGTGGGCGGCGCGCGCCGGTTTGGCTGCTGTGTTCGAGACCCCGAAGGGCAAGTTCAGAGATGACAGCTCCGATGGAGCGACGTTCGGCGAAGGCCCGTTGACGGGCTACCTCGTGCAGGCGGTCGTCGATATCCAGCGTCGTGCGCATCAGCGCATCATAACATCACAATGTTGTGGGAAAGCCGCCCAGGAGCGCCGTCTCCGCCAGGTCGTCGCATCCACCTGACGGAACGGGGTTCGCACCCGTAGGTATGGCCTCCTAAATATGCAGTCGGCGTCGTCGGACCCTTCGGAGCCGGCCTGATCCATGAGGCGGTCCTCATCGGGTGCTGGGTCAGGCGATGTCTTCGGGGACGCCGGGACGAGCGATGAGCTGGATCGCGGACGTCCACGTGTGAGCGAAGTGCTCCCCGTCGGCGGTCATGGCCATCGGCGTTTCGATCCGTCCGGGATGGATGAAGTTTGCCCTGACGCCAACGGCGCCACCCACGTTGTTGAAGAGCACGTGCACCGCCAGACGGTGGCGCTCAGGTGGCCTGTTCACCAGGGGCTGACGAAGGTGAGCTGGAGGGCGAGGGCGAGGCTGAGTTGGCTGGTGAGCCAGCGCCGGTCGCTGGTGATGCGGTCGGGCAGGGCGCTGGCGGTGAGGGCGATCCAGGGGATGAACGGCAGCCAGATGCGCTCCACCTCACCCTTGGAGAGTCCGGTGAGATCGGCGAACACCAGTCCGCCCACGACGCAGAGGACCAGCGGCGCGACCCGGGCCAGTGGCCGGTGTACCACCGCGGCGAGAACGGCGGGGCCGAGGGCAACGAGCACGACGGCGAGGTTGGCGAACACGAAGTAGGAGTAAGGCCGCTCGCTGGCGATGCCGGAGCGGTAGGCGAGCCGGGTGTGTTGGAAGCCTTCCCACCACCAGAAACCGGAGGCGGCCGCGAGCGCGACCACGGCCGCGGCACCGACCGCGGCGGTGATCACGGGGGTGAGCCGCCGAGTGCGGAGCAAGCGATGCACGGGGAGGAGCGCGGGGAGCAGGAACAGCGGTGCGGCGTAGGTGAAGAAACAGGCGGTGGCGGCGAGGCTGCCGGCGACCAGCCCGATGCAGGGCGAAGCGCGGGTGACGTTTCGTTCGGCGGCGAAGGCGGCGACGACGGCGCCGACGGCGAGCGCGCTGAACGTCGGGTCGGTGGATGTGGCGACGGCGAGGGCGGCCGGGGTGAGGCTCATGAACGTTGCGGCACGGCGGGTCGGGAACTCACCGGCTTCCCAGCGCAGCACGGTGAGGACGCCGGCGGTGGCGAGCGCGGCGAAGGCCAGGATTTGGGCGGTGGCCGGCCAGGGCCCGCCGAGCCCGATGCGGTCGAGTGCCCACAGCAGCAGGACCTGGCCGGGAGGGTGGCCTCGCACGTGTACGGGGTAGGTGTCGAGCCGCTCAACGAACGTACGGAGAAAGGTGAGCGGCGAGCCGACCATGGGAACGGCCACGAGGTAGTCCGCCTCATAGCGGACGCCGGTGCTGACCGAGCTCCAGCCCGAGATTGCCTGGACGGTGACGGCCCAGCCTGCGCCGAGGAACCCGGCCAACCAGGGCAGCCGCTCGATGGGCGTGCGTCGGCAGATCGTGGGCCACCACCGCAGCACGGCGCCACCGAGAGCGAGGGCGGGGAGCAAGCGATGCCACTGGCCGAGCCCGATGGTCGGGAGGTCCCAGTGCCCGTACCAGGGGCTGCCGCCTCCGACCATGGCCGGGTTCGTGGCGGTGAGGCGTCGCCCCCACCAGGCGGTCAGCGTGACGAACCCGCCCGCCGACACGAGGAGGGCGGCGGTTGTCCGGGCGGGACGCTTCACCTTGGGCGGGGCAGCCTTCGTTGAGCGACGGGATCGCCGGCAATGAGCTCGTCGACGATGTGGGAGCCGATGAATCCGGCTCCGCCGATGACCAAGATGCGCATGGTGGGGCCATCTTGGCGCGCCGGCAACCCCCGAAGGCCTCCGGCAACGGTGCTGTTTAGGGATTGTTTCGCAAATCCGCCGGCATGTGGGCACCGAATGGGACGACACTGTCGAGGTGATCGATGTGGTGACCGCACCATGGGAGCAGCTCGCCCGACGATCGGTGTATCGCAACCGTTGGATTGAGGTGGTCGAGGACATGGTCCGCCTGCCGAACGGTCACGAGACGATCTACGGCGTTGTGCGTTGTGGGGAATGCGTCGGCGTGCTGCCCTTCGTCGATGAGGACCACGTGCTGCTCGTACAGCAGTTCCGCTACGTCGCCGGGCACCCGACGTGGGAGATGCCGACCGGCGGTGTCCACGCCGGTGAGAGCATCGAGGACGCCGCCCGGCGGGAACTGGCCGAGGAAGCAGGGGTTTCGGCGGCGCAGCTGGTGGAAGTCAACCGCAACCACACGTCCAAGAGTGTGGTGGAGGAGACTGCCCATCTCTTCGTGGCCCACGGATTGGACGAGGTGGAGTCCCGACCCGACACTACCGAGCTGCTGCGCACCGAGGTCTGGCCGTTTGACACCGTGCTGGACATGGTGCTGCGCAGCGAGATCACCGACTCCATGACGGTCATCGCCGTCCTGCTCGCGGACCGCTCGCGCCGGGCTGGCAAGGGCCCTTCCCGGCCGGTGCCGAACGCGGAGCCTTCGCCATGACCTCCGAGCCGGTCATCCCCGGCGCTCTCATGGTCATTGCCAAGGCCCCGATCCCAGGACAGGTCAAGACCAGGTTGTGCCCGCCCTTGGACTGCGCGGGTGCGTGTCGGGTCGCCCGAGCCTGCCTGCTCGACACCCTCGACGCGGCCGCCGCGGTGCCGGCGCAGCGTCACGTGCTGGTCTTCGAGGGGGACCCCACCGACTGGTGCCCGCCGGGATGGGAATGCATCGCGCAACGCGGCGGGTTCCTGGGCGAACGGTTGGCCAACGCCTTCCAAGATGTCGCGGATGCCGCAGTGGTGATCGCCATGGACACCCCGCAAGTCAGCCCCGCAAGTCTGGCATTCGCGCTGCGCGCCCTGGGGGGTGCGGGGGGTGCGGGCCGTGCGGCGTTCGGGCCGGCGCAGGACGGCGGGTTCTGGGCGATCGGGCTGCCCCGTGGCGTGGACCCGGCCGCAGTGTTCGCCGACGTGCCGATGAGTACCGGGGAGACCGGCGCCCGGCAACGGGAACGCCTCGTCGAGCTCGGCCTCGAGGTGATCGAGCTCGAAACGCTGCGCGACATCGACGTGATCGCGGATCTCCGCGCCGTGGCCGAGGCCGCGCCCGATCGTCGGGTCGCCGCTGTCGCCCGTGCCCTTCTGACCCCAACCAGGACGTGACCCCCCGAATGACCGTACCCCTTGCCGTTCCCACCGTGCGCTCGGCCAGCGCCCCCGCCGTGCAGCTCATCACGGCGGAGGACGCGCCGCTGCTCCTTCGGGACCTCTTCACCGGCGGTGACCCCGGGCCCATCGTCGCGGCACTGGCCCAGGTGCCCGAGCTCTGCCAGGCAACCTTGCCGTTCATCGGTGCCGCGCTCGGGCCGTCGTGGGTGCCGATCCGCCTCAAGGAGATCGCCATCCTGCGGACCTCAGCGTTGCTCGGCTGCCGCTACTGCGTCGACGCCCACACAGTGGTCGCCTACGACGTCGGCTTCGATGCGGACCAACTGGGCACACTGCGAGCAGAGTCGACCAACGCAGCCAGCTTCAGGGACCCAACCGAAGCGGCCGTGCTGCGCTGGGTCGACCAGGTGGCCGGCCGCACCGGACCACTCGAACCAGCGGCGGCAACGGAGCTGGGCCGGTTCCTACCCGACCACGCCATCGTCGAGCTCACCGTGACTGTCGGGGCGACGATGTTCCTCAATCGTTTCGCCACCGCGCTCAGGCTTCCCAGCTCAGCGGAGACGCTGGACAAGCTCGCCGCTCTCGGCATGGACCGCTGGAACGCGGGAGGCGACGCCCCATGAGCACCGCCATTGCCGATGCCATCCGAGCGGGCACACTCCCGGGCCGGGTGTGGTTCTATTCGAACTACCACTGCAACCTCGCCTGCCGCTACTGCCTCACCGAATCGGCGCCGGATGTCCCTCGTCGCGAGCTCGATCCCGCTCGCATCCTGGACCTGGCTCGCCAGGCCGCCGACCTCGGCTTCACCGACTTCGGCGTAACTGGTGGGGAGCCGTTCCTCCTCCCGGAGCTGCCCGACCTCCTCGTTGCGCTGGCCGAGCTGCGCCCCACGGTGGTGTTGTCCAACGGCACGGTCTTCGGTCCCGCCCGCCTCGAGCGGTTACGTGCGTTGGTCGGCCTGCCCATCACCATCCAGATCTCCCTCGACGCCCCAACCGCGCAGCTCAACGATGAGCTGCGCGGGCCCGAAAACTTCACCCGCGTCATTGCTGCGATCCCCAAGCTCATCGAGCTTGGCCTTCACGTCCGCGTCGCCTCCACCGTGGAAGCGGACCGCCTCGATACCGAACAGCACGCAGCCTTGTGCGCCCTGCATCGCAGCCTCGGTGTTTCTGATGACGACCACCTCGTGCGGCCGGTCATCCGCCGAGGACGCGCCGAAGGCACCGACATGGGCGTACGATTCGCACACCACCAGATACCCGCCGAGCTGACCATCACCACCGACGGCGCCTTCTGGAGCCCCTTCGGACCGACCGTACGCAACGGTACGGTCGCGACCGACCTCCTCATCACCAGGACCATCGAACCGCTCGAACGGCCGGCAGCCGCGCTCGCCGGCCTCGTCGGCGCGCTGCCAGAAGGAAACGACGCCAACATCGGCATCCGTTGAGCGTGACTTCGACGGCGCCGGTCGGCGCTACCGCTCAACCTTCTCACCAAACCTGCTCACCAACCGGGAGCAGTTCTTGCTCGGAGCGCGCAAAGATGTTGGTAGGCGATCAGGAGCGTGGCGAGAACACCGGCCAGCGCGCCGGCGAAGTCGAGTTCGCGGACAAGCCCGTCGGAGAACACGACGCGCAGCGTGCGCGCACCAGGATGTTCGACCGCGGTCACTCGAGCGAGAACAGCCATACGCGCAGGCCACTGAAGGGTTCGATGGTCAGCAGAGCGGCGGGCACCTGAGCCAGGATCCAGTTCTGAGCGAGTTCGGCCTCGTGGGCCGCGCGCCACTCCTCGACGAGTCGTGCGGCGGTCTTTGGCAGCTCGCCTCCGATGATCGAGCCGTCATCGACCCGGATCAATGCTTCATGCTCGGCGTGGATCGCGTGGAAGTGCGGTGGGTTGTCGGGTGGCGATGCCGACGAGCAGGCCGACGCCGAGCAACCGCACAAGCGGTTGCACCACCGTCGTCATCGGTCTTGTTAGGGCGGCACACCGGGTCGACGGTTGCTAGTCGGCGGACTATGAACGGGGGATGGTTTCGACCTTCCAGGGCGTTCTCGTCGTCGCTCTGTTCCTAGTCCCCGGCGCGCTTGCACCTGGCTGTCGTGGTGGCCCAGGCTGGGCGGACCTTGAGACCAGGGGGTCTCTCCGGTTTTGCGCCAGATGCATGAGGTTGGGTCGCGGTTGCGGTGCTCGACTCAGGTCTGGATGGCTGCTGGGTTAGGGGCCAAAGTCCCATCGCAAAAACAGCAGGAAGGGAGGATAATGCACCCGTAGCCGGGAGCGGTTCGCCACAGCCCTGCGCTTCTGTGCACGCTCGTTGATTCCGCGACCAGGAGCATCACATGGCCGACAATGACCCCATCGGTGGAGGGCTTCACGGCGGGAACGTCGAGGAAGAGCTTGGGGATCAACACGCCCTGACACGACGCACGTTCCTGAGGTTCGGGGTTGCCGGGGGCGCGGTGATCGCCGGCGGGGGTGCGGGATCGCGGATCGTGACCGATCTCAGCCGCCGGGGTCTGCTGTCGAAAGACGGTGTCTTCAATGCGGCCACGATCGCCTGGTCCAATTCGATCTACGTGGAGGCCTTCCCCACGAGTCCGCTCATCCTGAACCCCTTCAACGACGAGTTGCCGATCCCGAAGGCGCTGAGGCCGGTGGAGTCCTCGGTGTGGAAGAACGATTGGGTGACGAAGCCATCTCCTGGTCAGCAAAACTCGTTCAACAACGAGGCGCACCAGATCTGGCCGAACAAGATCGGGTATCCCGATCCCATCGTGTATCAGATCAAGGTCAAGGTCGATCAGCACGTGTTCACAACTTCGGACGTGCTGCCGATCAACTCGAAGGGTCAACCCGCCAAGTCCTTCGACGAGAAGGGTAAGACGTACCCTGCCGGCAAGAAGCGCAAACTGCCGGCCAGTACGATCTATGGCTTCAACGGGACATTTCCAGGCCCGCGCATCAATGCAGAGTACGGAAGGCCGGTCCTGATCCGGTTCCATAACGAACTCGACCAGAACCCGCTCAACCTCGATCGCCAAGACTTCGGGACCCCCGACTGGACGTTCCTCACCCATCTCCACAACGGGCACACCGCCCCGGAGAGCGACGGTAACCCGAACTACGCCATGAACGGGGGCCCTTATGCGAAGGGCTATCAGCCGAAGACGTGGGTCGATAACCTGTACCTGAACTGGCCGGCTGGTGGTGACGACCGCGAGAAGCAGTCCTTCTTCTGGTTCCATGACCACTCGATGGACCACACCGGCTCGAACGTGTACAAGGGCATGGTCGGGCTTTACCCCATCTACGACCCGAAGTCCGGTCTCGACATGGGCGACGAGACCCAAGGCTTCCGCCTGCCCGGTCGACGCACCGACAACTCCGATGGTTCCTTCGACGTCGACTACGACATCCCGTTGGCCTTCTACGACTGTCGCCTCGACGACGGTGTCACGACGCACAAGGACATCCACAATGGCGAGTTCCCGATAGGCGACGGTCGAACTAAGCACCCGGAGTGGTGGGGCAAGACGTTCTACAAGCATTTCCCGAACCACGGGTTCGTCGGTGACATCTTCACCGTGAACGGGACCGCCAACCCCGTGCTCGAGGTCAAGCGGCGCAAGTACCGGCTCCGTTTCCTCGACGCTTCCGTGGCTCGCATCTACGAGTTCAAGCTCATGAGCTCGACCAATGGCCCGAAGGCCGCTGCCGCACTCGGACACATCGGCAGTGAGCTACAGGGTCAGTACCGCATCCCCGATGGCGAGCAATGCATGACGTTCACGCAGATCGCCTCCGATGGTGGTTTACTGCCGTTCCCGATTCCCCGAGACTCCTTCGAACTGTGGCCGGCCAAACGCCGCGAGTTTATTGTGGACTTCACCAGGTATCAGGACGGTACCCCGACGACCAAAGGCGACGTCATCTACCTGACCAACGTCATGAAGATGCCCGACGGACGCATGTGGACGAACTCATCTCGGTTCTTCCCCGATCCCAACTACAAGGTACCGGTGCTGAAGATCGTCATCGGCGATGACGCACCCGACGACAGTCTGATTCCTCAGGCGTTGCGGCCATTGCCGGATGTTCCGTCGAACTGGCAGTCGATGTTGGACAACCGGATGATCTTCGAGGTCGAGCGTGGCAGCCTCGACGGTGAGATTGAATGGCTGATCAACGGCCGGGAGTTCGACCCCACAACGGTCGCATCGAGTCTGAGAAACCCTGCAGGCAACACGCCGCTCGCCCAGCAGAAGCTGAACAGCTTCAACGTGTGGGAGATCCGAAACGGGGGCGGCGGCTGGGTGCATCCGTTCCACCTCCACATGGAGGAGCACCGTACCTTGATGCGCAACCGCGAGGTGGTGAAGCAAGGCGACGCAGCACATCCTGATGACGTCTCCAAGGAGGATCTCGTAGCACTCGACCCCGGCGAGTCAGTGATCATCGGACGGTACTTCCGGGACTTCGTCGGTAAGTACGTAGCGCACTGCCACAACCTCGCCCACGAGGACCACGCGATGATGTTCGGCTGGTCGATCACGCCATGACGGACACCCTGGCATCTCGGGCGGATGTCGCCCCGGTCGCCGCGGTGGCCGAG
>JANPEN010000165.1:0-2733 GCA_031422955.1 Acidimicrobiia bacterium | reverse complement strand
CGGCCAAGATCCGCGAGCTGGTCCACGATCCGGCCGTGGCCGAAACCCTCTGTCCCTACGACCATCCCTTCGGCACCAAACGGCCGTGTTTGGACACCGGCTACTACGCCACCTTCAACCGAGACAACGTGCGCCTGGTCGATCTGCGCGCTACCCCCATAACCGCCATCACCGCCACCGGCATCGATCTCGCCGCCGAATCCCTGGCCTTAGATGTACTCGTCTTCGCCACCGGTTTCGACGCTATGACCGGCGCGGTGATCAACGTAGACATCCGCGGCCGAGAGGGTCGTCGCCTACGGGACAAGTGGGCGGAGGGGCCCCGCACCTACCTCGGTCTGGGCATTGAGGGTTTCCCGAACTTCTTCACCGTCACCGGGCCAGGCAGCCCCTCGGTGCTGAGCAACATGATGGTGTCCGTCGAACAGCACGGGGAATGGATCACCGATTGCCTGGTCCACCTACGCAACAACGGCCTGGAACGTATCGAGGCAACCGTGGAGGCCGAAGACGGCTGGGTGCAACACGTGAACGAGGTGGGTGACACCACCCTCTACCCCACCGCCAACTCGTGGTACATGGGCGCCAACGTGCCAGGCAAGCCCCGGGTGTTCCTGCCCTACGTCGGCGGGGTCGGCACCTATCGCACCATCTGTGATGAGGTCGCCGCCGACGGCTACCGCGGCTTCACCCTTTCAGCCTGATCGAGCCAGGAAGGCGCTCATGTCCGACACCAATCCCTTCGCTGCGCTCGACGTCATCCTCGACGCCCTTGATGACACCGAACATCCCGACCAGCGCTTCGCCGCCAACCTGGTCGGCTACCTGCGCAACCATCCCGGCGTGACCGACCTGGCCGGGGCCGACGCCTGGCGGGCGTCTCGTCACCTCCTAGAGCTCGGCTCCATCTCCGATTTGGAGCTGGCCGCCGGGCTGGCCTGGCGGGCCCACGAAGATGGGGTGGCCGGCGCCGGCATCGGGTTCGCCACCATCGTGGATCGCTTCAGCGTCTACCGCTCCCGCACCCAACGATTCGGCACCTTCTCCTTCGAGCATCAGGGCGAGTTGATCCTCGCCCCGCTAGACGGCTCAGCGACGGACGAGCAGCGCGCAAAGCTGGGCCTGCCCGCCGCCGCCCAACTGCGGGCGGCGGCCGATGAGGCCAACCGAGCCGCGGCACGAGCGCGGGCCATTCAAGGCGGCCTCGAACCGGGCCAGACATTCGTGAGGGTATGGCGCGACCCCACTGAGGAACAGCTCCGAGCCCGTTGGGCCGAGGTAGGCGAGCCGGTATGGGCCGACGGCGACGAGCTGACCTTCGTGTGTGACCGGCCCTTGGCCGGCGCCATCGTTGGGCCTATCTTCGAGCTGCCCATGTGGCGGGTGGGCGAGCTGTTGGTGCTCACCGTTCGGGTTCTGCGCCTGGAAGAGGCGGTGTTGACCTACGGGTTCTGGCCGCTCGACGAGCACGGGGCACCCGCCTTCACCCAACGACCCGAGCCCGATGGTCGATGGCGCGGTGCCGCCGCCCGGCCGGCCGCCCCCACCAACGACCAGTTGGCCGGCAGCCTCGAAGAAGAACTGGTCCCCAGCCAATCGTTGGGCGGGGGGCGCAAGGTCAGCGTGTACCGGCCCTCCGGGTACTCGCCCGAGGAAACCCTGCCGGTGGTCTACGCCACCGACGGTCAGTTCTTCGCCCCCTATGCCCGCCGCTTGGACGCAGCCATCGAAGCCGGCCTCACCCCCCGTTGTGTGGTGGTTGCCTCCCACGCCAGTAGCTCTCGTACCGGCGAGTATTTCCCCGGCTACGACCCGCCTGGCTTCACCCGTCACGAACGCTTCTTCGTTGACGAGTTGATCCCGTGGGCCGAAAGCACCCTCGGGGTGGCGAAAGACCCTGGGCGTCGAGCGGTGTTCGGCTGCTCCGACGGCGGGGCCCACGCCCTGACCATGGCGCTGGCTCACCACGACCGCTTCGCCCACGTGATCGCCTATTCCTCCGGGCTGCCCCCCAACGGCAACGAACGTTGGTCCGAGGGCACAGCCCCGTCGATCCAACTGTGCGCCGGGGTCCTCGAAGGTCAGTTCCACACCGCCACCTACGCCTGGCACGCCTTCCTCGACATGACCGGCGTCGCCCACCACTGGACCGAACGGGTCTGCGGCCACGAGCTCCTCCAATGGATCGAAGAGTTCCCCAACGCCGTCACCCGCGCCTTCGGCTGATGCCTGCTGCTCGGCTCCCTGTTGGTCGCCGAGTGTCGGCGGCTCGCTAGCGCTCCCACGCCGACCTGGCGCCGCCACCCTGGGAGCAAGCACGGGTTCCCGTCACGCAGTGCGGCGCCAGCGCCAGCCGTTTTCCGCTCAGCGCCCCGGGCGGGCCTACCGCACTTCGAACCGGCGGGCGCTCGACCAGGTTCCTGGGTTACCGGATCCGTCGTTGGCGCGGACCCTGAACCACATGCGGACGACGGGCAGGGTGGCCGTGGAATACGTCGAGGGCGTGACGGTCTGGTTGGCTGTCGGCGAGGCGAACGTGTCCTGATCGTCGATCTGGATCGTGTAGCTGGCCGCGCCGGCGACATCGGACCAGTCGAACGTGATCGTCTGTCCGACGTTGAAGCGGGCGTCAGTGGCCGGCGCCACCAGGGAAGGTGCCGCGAGCGTGCCCGAGGCGGCAGCGTTCACGGTGAGCGTCGCCGTACGGCTCACCCCCGCCGCCGTTGCCGTGAT
>JANPEN010000164.1:0-4194 GCA_031422955.1 Acidimicrobiia bacterium | reverse complement strand
TCCGGTCTCTGGCGGCCACGACGCCGACAGCGCACCAGCCCCGCAAGCCGACGCAACGCGGAGGTGCGCCAGCTGAACAACAGCACACCACGACGGGTCGACGTCGCCGCGGACGCGAGGTCGACGGCCGCCCGCGCAGTTGACCTCCCGGCGGCGCGCGCAAACGGCGTGCGCACCGGGCGCCATGTGTGTGAGGGGCTCGCGAAATCGACCCCTCTGCGTGGCTGAATCCAGCTACTGCTCGAGGAGGTCCGCAGGACCCGGTTGTGTCTCGGAGTTTTCCTTGCTGGGAGCAGGAATTGGAGTCGGTCACTGCGGGTAGTGGTGAGCGGGCGGCAGTGGCCATGCGTCGCGTGATTGCGGAACAGCGGCGAACGCAATCCGGGGTTACGCAACGGCCTTGTGATCGGCGACGCTGTCGCCGCTGGTACTGTCAGCGACAGCGACAGCGACGTGGCCTGCCGGCCCCGGCGTTCGCCCAGGCCAACGCCCAGATGATCAGCGCCATCACCATGACCTACGCAGAAGAAGCGATCGGCATCGTGCGTGCTGCCGCCGCGGTGAACTTGCCCGTCGTCATCTCCTTTACCGTGGAGACCGACGGCCGACTCCCTTCGGGCCGACCGCTCGCCGATGCCGTCACCCATGTCGACCAGTCCACCGGCGCAGCGCCCGCGTACTACATGGTGAACTGCGCCCATCCGACCCACTTCGCATCGGTGATCGAACCTGGCGCACGGTGGGCGCAACGGGTCGGCGGAATCCGAGCCAACGCGTCCCGGCTCAGCCGTGCCGAGCTCGACACAGCCACTGAGCTCGAGCGCGGTGACGTCGACGAACTCGCTCGCCTCTACCGGCAACTCTCGGTCGACCTGCCGTTGCGGGTCATCGGCGGATGCTGCGGCACCGACCACCACCACATCGCAGCGATCGCCGACGCCCTCCACCCACTCACGAGTCACTGACGGCGCGCGAAGCGCTCGCACCTCTTTGTCGGTCAATTCGGCTGTTCAGATTGGCATGTTGGGGTCGAGGCCGAGTTGCACGCGACCGGCGGCGTGGTGGATTGGCCGCAGCGGTTCGAGGCCGTAGGCCACGGCGTGGATGTTGCGCATGGCGCCTTCGAGGGGGTGACCGGCGAAGAAGGCGGCGCGGGAGCTGCGGGCGTACAGTCGGCTGGTGAGGTCCCGTGCCACCTCCACCGCCCGGAACGGCGCGCCGGCGACGGTGGCCCGCAGCGAGATCGGCAGCTCCCGCTCCGTTTCGGCGTACTGCCAGAGCTCTTCGATGGCGGCGAGCACGCCTCGTTCGAGGAACGCGAGCGAGAGCGATGCGTCGGCCACCAGTTCGAGGAGCGCGGTGCTGTCGGCGGCTTTGGTGCCGAAGACGGTGGACACCTTTCCGGCGAGCTCTGCCGAGGCGGCGGCCACGGCGCTGCGGAGGATGCCGATCGGTACGGCGGAGTTCATGACCCCGGCACGGACGAGGAATGGCACCCGTTGCAGGGCGCGGTTGATCTGAGGCGGGGCGGCGGGGTTCACGACGAGGTCCGCCGGCACCGGGACGGCTTCGGCTCGAACCTGGTGGGAGCCGGTGCCGCGCATCGCGACGGCGCTTTCCCAAATGCGATCGATGCTGAGATCGGCGGTGCGCACGATTGCGGCCCGTGCGGGGCGCCGTCCGTCGGGGGAGATCGCGCGGCAGTTGAGCGTCGCCCACGTCGCATCGAGGACACCGGTCACCAGGGGCCAGGTGCCGCTGAGGACGTAGCCGCCTTCGGTCGGTTCGAGTGTTCCGGTCACCGCCGCCGAAAGTCCGTACGGGCCGAGAGGTCTGGTGAACACCTCTGGCCAGCGGGCTGGGTCGAGGTAGGACGCGTACCCGGCGAGTGCCGCGGAGTTGACCATCAGCCAGGCGGCAGACGGATCAGCGGCGGCGACCGTGACCATCGCCGCGAACACGTCCGGTAAGGGGGCTTCCTCGCCGCCCACCTCGACCGGTGCGTACAGTCCGTACATGCCGGCGTCACGGCAGTCGGCCACCACCTCGGGCGCGAGCCGGGCATGGGCCTCCCCGTAAGGTCGGTGCTGCTCGAGCAGCGGCACCAGTGCGTCGGCCCGCTCCACGATCGCGTGTGTTGTTCGCATACGCCCTCCTATGTCTAAAGCTAAACTAAAAGTGAATTTCGCCTCGTCCGGTCGAGCGTCGGGCGCGGAGAGGAGAAGGTCTTTGCTTTACAGCTGGTGGAAGGGCCAGTCGCTGGGTCGGCCGAGGATGAGCTTGCCGAGCGACTCGTAACGACTCCACGAGGCGATCGCGTTCTGGCGGAGGGTCTCGATGTCCCGGAATCGTTGCTGAAGTGGAGATTCGTTGCGGAACGCCGTGGTCCCGGCCGATTGGTACAGTAGATCCACGGCTTGGGTCGCCGACTCCAGCGCGAAGGACGCGGCGAGGCCCATCGGCACGCACCTGGGGCCGGTGATCCGTCCGCCGTCCTGCACGGCCGCCCAGCCCTCAGCGACGCTGGCCCGGATGGTGTGGCGGGCGGCTTGCACCAGGGCCTGCGCTCGGGCGACCCGCTCCTGCACGGTGGCGCGGTCGGCGGTGAGCACCGCGGTGTAGGCGGGGGTCTTCGCCGTTGCGAGCTCCACGAAGTCATCGAGGGCGGCCTGCGCGATGCCGACGCCCACCTTGGCGATCCGAATGGCGTCGATGATGAGCCCGATCCGGTACAACGGCCCCGCGAACGGCCCGCTGGGCTCCCACGGCCCGAGCACATAGGCGTGGTCGGCGCGGATGGCCAGGTCCTTGACGGCGAAGTTGGTGCTGCCTGTCGCCCGCAACCCGAGCGTGTACCAGGTGTCGCGGAACTTCACGTCGTCACGGCCGAAGTACACGACCACGCTCACGGGGTTGCCGTCACGCAGCACGAGGTCGCCGTGGTCATCGACGAGCAGTGTGAGCGTGACAATGCTGGTGGCGTAGTGAGTGGCACTGCCGAAGGACCAGTCGCCATTGATCACGTACCCGTCCGCCGTGGCCCGAGCGGTCCCTGGGGGAACGAACGTCCCGCACGCCACCAAACCGGCGTTACCCAGGATCCGGGCCCGGGTCGGCTCGGGCAGGAATTGCGACAGCATCGAGATGAAGACGCAGTTGCTGACCACCCACCCGGTGGCGGCGTCGATCCTGGCGAGCTGCTCCATGACGTCGAGCGCCTCGTTCGGGTCCGCCTCGAGGCCGCCGTAGGTCGTCGGCACCCACATCCGCAACAGCCCGGAGGCGATCAACGCGTCCATCACCTTGGGGGCCATGACCCGGCTTTGTTCTGCGCCGGCGGCGTGGCGGCGAATGACCGGTTCAACGGCCGCAACGGCATCGGCCAGTGAGGTTGGGAGGCGTGTCGTCGTTGTCATGACCGGACCGTACGCCGTGCCGAGGCCCCTGCGAATGCTCCAGTCTGACCTTGCATGGGCCCGCTCGATCTGATCAGGTCTGACCATCCGCTGGCGGTGCCGGCCACCAAGACAGGGCGCCGGCCGGCCCTTCACTGTGCTTGACTCTGACCAGGCACCGCACGCCCCGGCGCGGCCCGTTCGAGAACCGCCTCGGAGGAACCTCGGTGGACATGACATCGGCGACGGTGGCGGTGGTCGCCATGGCCGACTCGCTCAACGAAGAGGAACTGGGCGAGTTGCAGCCGACCCCTTGCGCCGTGTGGCCCGGTGGCGCCGTGGTGGCGTTTCCCACGGTCACCGCGGCGGCGCACGCCATGGCAAGCTTCGTTGCCAGCCGTCCCTTCGTCCGGGCCGCCATCCACGTCGGCGAGGCGCCGGTGGACGCCGACGGAGGACTCGTCATCAGCGGGATGCCGGCGGCTGCTCGGGCACTGGAGATGGCGTCGACGGCTCGGTCGGGCGAGGTGTTCGTCAGCGAGGTCGCACGGTTGCTGCTGGCCGCGTCGCCGGATCTGCGCTGCGAGCCTTGTGACCGCCAGTCCGGAACGCACCGGCTGGTCGTACCGCCGCCGCCGGTCCTGCTGCCGTTGCCGAAGCCTCTGGCGCACGCCAGCCGACATCAGTTCGTGAACCGGTACGCGCCGTGGCTGGCCTTAGAGCGCTCGTGGGCGGCGGTGACGGGAGGAGAGCGTCGAGCGATCCTGCTGGAGGGTGAAGCCGGCTCGGGCAAGACCCG
>JANPEN010000163.1:0-7407 GCA_031422955.1 Acidimicrobiia bacterium | reverse complement strand
TGCTCTTCGGTGGCGACGTCCAGATCACTGGTTGCCTCATCCAGTAACTGAAAACTGAAATCTATTACCGTTCCGCCCAACGCTCACGAATCTGCACGACCTCGGGCAGCGATCCCAGGAACAGGTCGATCAGCTCCGGGTCGAAGTGTTTGCCGCGGTGTGCTCTCAGCCAGGCAACCGCTTCGTCCGGGTCGGAAGGTGGAGCCAGCCCGCCGCCCGCCGGCCGAGCTCCGCGGCGCGCCCATCGATTGGCTACCTCCGCTACGGTGAGTGGTAGTAGCCAAATGCGTTCGCGTTCGAGATCCAGGCCCTCCTCGGCGCCGGCCAGGGCGGCCGCCCGCGGGCCGGGCCGGCGCGTCAACACCATGCGCGATCCGGCCGGATCACAGCGCTGCCACCAGGACAACACCCGCTCCAGGGCCTGGCCTTCGAGCAGGTGGGCGTCGTCCACCAGCACAGTGACGGGGCGGTCGGGGGCGGAACCCGCTTCGCTCAGGGAGGCGAGGCTGAGCTGCTGGCCGGCGCCATGGCCCCGGCGGCCTTCGACCAGATAGACGGTGATGGCCTGGTCAGCCAGGCTCGAGCGCAACGCCTCCAACAGCTCGCTTTTGCCCGAGCCGCCGGGGCCCACCACGACCAGGCGGCCCCGCCCAGCCAGACGGGCCAGCAGCTCGTCGGTTCGCGTTGATGATCTGGCCACTACGCCAAAGCATCCCACGACGGATGGGACCTTTGCCCTGATCACATAGAGTGCTTGTGTCGTTACCTTGGGAGATGTGTTGCGTCGACCGCCCCGATCCCAGCACCTCGACATCGTCGCCCTGGCCCACAGCCCGGCGCGAGCCACAGC
Source organism: Acidimicrobiia bacterium (assembly GCA_031422955.1). Taxonomy (GTDB): domain Bacteria; phylum Actinomycetota; class Acidimicrobiia; order Acidimicrobiales; family CAIXPF01; genus CAIXPF01. The sequence continues at coordinate 6,557 of JANPEN010000163.1, read as the reverse complement.
TCCGGCTGGTGTCGCGGGGCCAAACCTTTCCGATCTCCCGCCGCCATCGCCGGGCTCAGCGGCCTTCCTGGCACCCCCGCCCTACCTGCCGCCGCCACCTGAGCTGCTCTCCGGCCGTCACGGCGCCGGCCGGGGTCCTTTGGCCGGGAAGAAACTTCCGGTGGTCATTGTGGGGATGAGCTTGCTGGCCTTGGGCTGCGTCGGTGCGTTGCAGCTGGTCAGCGGCGGCGAGTCGAAGGGCCCGAGCTATCCTGAAACCTGGGACGGCCGGCTCACCGAGCTGGTTGCTTTCGTGGAGCAGGAGCGCGGGCTCAGCTTCGAGCACCCCATCTTCGTGGACTTCCTGCCGGCTCGGGACATCGCCAGAGCGGCGCGCCGCGCCGACGGCGCCCCCAGCGGTGAGCAGCTGGAGTTGGCCCTGCTGGAGGTGGCCCGTTTGCGGGCGCTGGGCCTGCACGCCGGCGAGGCGGATCTGCGGGCCGGGGACACACCGCTGGCGGCAGAAGACGCCGTGCCCTATTACGACCCTTCGACCCGGCGCATGGTGGTGCCGGACCAACCGCTCGACGCCAGCCAGCGCATCATCTTGGTCCACGAGTTGACCCACGCATTGCAGGATCAGCACTTCGAGCTGCTGGCCACCGAAGCAAAGTCCACTGCACCTGACACCTACCGGGCCCTGGCCGAGGGCGACGCCATGCGGATCGACCAGCGCTACCAGGCCAAGCTGTCCCCAGAGGACCAAGGTCTGCTCAGCGGGGCGGGCGCTCAGGGGCAGGGGGGTCACCGCCGTTCCGGTGTGGCCGCATCCTCGTCCCTGGAGGCGTTGCGCGTGGCACCGTTCGTGCTCGGCCCGTCCATGGTGGACACGCTTTTCGATCTCGACGGCCAGGGCGGCATCGATGCCACCTTCCGTCATCCACCAGTATCCGACGAGGCGCTGCTTGATCCCAGCTACTACCGAGGTCACGGCACCTTGCGGGTGGTGCCGGCGCCTCCCGTGGTGGCCGGTGAGCTGGTGAAGGACGAGGGCACCCTCGGCCCGATGATCTGGTACCTCATGCTGGCTCGTTCCGGGGATCACGCCGGTGCCCTCAAGGCGGCCTTCGGTTGGGGCGGGGATCGTTACGTGGTGGTCGCCAACGGCGAGTTGAGCTGTCTGCGGGTGGCCTACCGGGGTGACAGCTCCGAGGACGTGGCCGAGATGAAGGCTGCCCTGGAGGGGTGGGTGGCTTCGGTGCCCGGTGCCCGGCGCGAGTTGACCAGCGCTGGGGATCAACTGGTGCTCACGGCCTGTGATCCCGGCCCCGAGGCGGTCCTACCGCCTGGGATCAACCCCACCGACACCCTGCTGGCTCCCCGGCTGGTGATGGAGCTGGCGGTGCGCCAGCACAGCAACTCGGATCTGACCTACAGCCAGGCCCGTTGCGTGGCCGTTGCGGTGGTGGCCCAGTACTCCCTGGGTGATCTGACCACTTTCGTTTCGCTCGGCCCCGACGCGGTGCTCACCCCGGCCCAAGAAGGCGATCTGGCCGCTCGCACCCAAGCGGCGCTCGCCCTCTGCCCCTGATGTCGTCGTAGAGGGCTACGCTGCCCCCCATGCATGGGGGACAACTGGTAGCAAAGGCACTGAAGGCGGCCGGGGTGGAGTGCGTCTTCACCCTCTCCGGTGGTCACGTGATGGCCATCTACGACGGCTGCTTGGACGAAGGCATCAAGGTGGTGGATGTACGCCATGAACAGGCGGCCGTCCACGCGGCGGACGCCTGGGCGCGGCTGCATCCCGGCAAGGTCGGTGTTGCCATCGTCACCGCGGGGCCGGGGGTGACCGACGGGGTCACCGGCGTGGCCAACGCCTGGCGGGCCAACAGCCCCATCGTCGTGTTCGGTGGGCAGGCTCCGTTCAACAACCTGCGCCGCGGTGGGCTGCAGGAAATGGACCACGTCGCCCTCATGAAGCCCATCACCAAGTACGCCGACACCTGCTTTGAAACCCACCGGGTGGCGGAGTACGTGGAGCTGGCCGTGCGCCACGCCTTGGCCGGCATCCCGGGGCCTTCCTTCCTTGAGATCCCCATGGACGTGTTGGCCGGCCCCGTCGATGAGAAGCGGGCCATCATGCCCCGCTTCCGTGACTATCGGGTGGCCCACGGCGCCCCTCGGGCCGCGGCGGAAGAGGCGGTAACCATGCTGGCTGGCGCTCGGCGTCCGCTGGTCATGGCCGGCACCTCGCTGAAATGGTCCGAGGGCGGTCCCCAGCTCATCGAGTTCATCGAATCCACCGGCATCCCCTGTTACACCAACGGCATGGCCAGGGGCCTGGTCCCCATGGACCATCCTCTGTTCTTTAATCGCACCCGGGCGGCCGCCATGCGCGACGCCGACGTTGTGGTTCTGGCCGGCACGGTGCTTGATTTCCGCATGAAGTTCGGCAAGGCCATCCCCGCGGGAGCCAAGATCATCCAGCTCGACCTGGACGAAACCCTCATCGGCCAGAACCGCCCGGCCGATATCGGTCTGGTTGGCAACCTGGGCGCCAACCTGGTGCAGTTGCTCGACGTGCTGGCCCAGCGGGACATCAAGTTTGACTACGGCGCCTACACCGCCACCCTGCGCCAGGCTGAAGATGTGGCGGAGGCCAAGCTGGCCACCGAGCTCACCTCCGACGAGGTGCCCATCGACCCGCTGCGGCTGTGTAAGGAGATCGCCGATTTCGTCGACGACGAGATGATCGTCATCGGCGACGGGGGCGACATCGTGGCCCAGACCTCCAAGGTGTTGCGGGTACCCAAGTTCGGCGCCTGGATGGACCCCGGCCCGTTGGGAACCCTCGGGGTCGGCATGCCCTTCGCCCTGGCCGCCCAGATCGCCCATCCCGACCGTCGGGTGCTCATCGTCTACGGTGACGGCAGTTTCGGGCTGAACGGCTTCGAGTTCGATACTGCCTTGCGCTTCGGGCTGCCCATCGTGGGCATCGTGGGCAATGACGCGGCTTGGGGTCAGATGCTGCGGCCCCAATCCACTGTGTACGGGCCCGACCGGCTGGTGGCCACCCAGCTCAGGTACACCCGTTATGACAAGGTGGTGGAGGCCATGGGCGGTCACGGCGAGTACGTGACCACACCCGACCAGATCCGACCGGCCCTGGAACGCGCCTTCGCCTCGGGCCGGGCCGCCTGTGTCAACGTCGAGATGCGTCAGGACATCGGCGCCATGAAGGGCTCCACCTACGCCTGACCCTGGCGGGCCGCGCCTACAGTCGGTGGTCGTGCCTGCCACCGTCGCCCTGCTCAACCAGAAAGGCGGGGTCGGCAAGACCACCGTCACCTTGGGGTTGGCCTCCGCCGCTCGGGCTGCGGGTCAACGCGTCCTGGTCGTGGACCTGGATCCCCAGGCCAACGCCACCTGGCTGCTGGGCGTGGATCCCGCCTTGGCCGAGATCACCTCGGCCGAGCTGTTGGGGGCAGCCAGGGCCGGTTCGGCGGCCAAGGCCGTGCAATCCAGCAGCTGGGGCCCCCACGTTGATCTCATTGCTTCCTCGGCACGGTTGCTGGCGCATGAGGGCACCCACCAGCGCGACGCGGCCATCCGGTTGCGCAAGGCGTTGCAGGGGGTCAGCGATGATTACGAGCTGGTGTTGGTGGACTGTGCCCCCTCGCTGGGCTGGATCACCACCACCGGTTTGGCCGCCGCCGATTTTGCCCTGGTAGTGGTGGAGCCCTCGGCGTTGTCGCTGCGAGGCATCGAGGCGGTGGCGGACACCATCGACGCGGTGTGGGAGAAGTTGAACCCCGACATCGACCTGGCCGGCGTCATCGTCAACCGGGTCCCGGCTATCTCCGCCGAAGCGGACCGTCGCCTCGAGGAGCTGGCCCGCATCATGGGGCGTCGGGCGGTGTGGCAGCCCAGCATTCCAGCCAGGGTCATCGTCAACCAGGCCAACGCCGACCGCCGGCCAATCCACGATTACGGCTCGCGCTCGGCCGAGGTCAGCGCCGCCTTCGACCAGCTCTACAAGAAGCTGCGCCGCACCGTGCGCCGCCCCTCCGCTACGAACTAACCCGCCCTCGGTTAAGCGCAGCGGCGCAGCGGCCGGCGCAAGAGCAGGTCGGGGACGCTTTCGGCGGGGATGGGTTCGGAGAACAGGTAGCCCTGGCCGAAGCCGCCAGCCACCTTGCGCAGTTCGGCGAGCTGCACTTCGGTTTCGATGCCTTCCGCCACCGTCAACAGGCCCATGGAGCCGGCCAGGTTGGCGATGGCTCCGACCATGGCCCCGGCCTGACGATCCGTGCCCAGGTCGCGGATGAACTCCCGGTCGATCTTGATCAGGTCCACCGGGAGGTGACGCAGGCGGGCCAGGCTCGAGTAGCCGGTCCCGAAATCGTCGATGGCCAGGCGAATACCGAGGCGACGAATGGCATCGAGGCGTTCCAATGCCGTTGTTTCCCGTTTCAGCAGCGCCGATTCGGTCAGCTCGATATAGAGGGCGCTGGCGGGGAGATCGGCCAGGGCCAAGGCCTGCGCCAGCTGGCCGGCCACGGCCTGCTCGTCGAGTTCGTGCATGGACATGTTGACCGAGACGTAGAGCCGTCCGTACCCCGACAGTCGGCGCCATTGGGCCAGCTCCTGGAGGGCGCGGCGCAGCACGATGCGACCGAGATCCCCGATGAGCCCGTTGGCCTCGGCGGCGGGGATGAACACGTCGGGGCTGATCCGGCCCAGCTCTGGGTCGTTCCAGCGGACGAGCGCTTCGAGGCCCACGATGCGGTCGTTGCTCAGATCCACGATGGGTTGGAAGTGCACGTTGAGGCGGTCGTGATCGATGGTGTGGCGCAGGGAGCGGGCCAACTGCAACCGTCGACCCTCCGCCTGCAGCAGCTCGGTGGTAGCCAGGACCACCTGGTTCTTGCCGGCTCGTTTGGCCTGGTAGAGGGCCAGATCTCCCCGGCGGAGGAACTCGGTTGGGCTCACCGCGGCCGCCGCCCTTTCGGCGTCGGGGGACCCCATCTCGTCGTCGCCCAGCCAGGCCACGCCGATGCTGGCCGTGCAGTGGATGTCGTGGCCTTCGATCTGGAAGGGACGGCTCAGGGTCGCCACCAGGTTGCGGGCCACCGTGACGGCCAGCTCGGCGGAGGCCAGATCGGCCAGGATCACCACGAACTCGTCGCCCCCGAAACGGGCCACCGCTCCGTAGGGCTGGGCGCAGGCGAAAAGCCGGTCGGCCATCACGGTGAGGACCTGGTCCCCGACCAGGTGGCCCAGCCCGTCGTTGATGTCTTTGAAATCATCGAGATCGACCAAGAGCAGCGCCGGTTGGGCCCCGTGGGGCACGGCCCGATCCAGGAACTCCTGCAGGCGTTCTTCCACCATGGACCGGTTGAGCAGCCCGGTGAGCAGGTCGTGGCGGGACTGATAGGACACCGCGTCGCTGAGCAGGCGCCGGTCGGTTACGTCCTCGATGCTGGCCACGAAGCCCATGTCGTCGGCCATGCCCACCGGGGCGACCCGCAGATGGACCCAGCGCTCCTCCCCGTCGGGGCGCACCAGACGAAGGGGTACGAAGGCTGGTCGACGGGCGCTGAGGGCGTCTTCTACTGCGTCGGCGGCCCCGTCGACATCGTCGGGGTGGATCATGCCCAGCCAGCCCAAGCCGACCAGCAGCTCCGGTCCGACCCCGAACACGTCAGCCCCCGCGGCGTTCACGTAGTCGGCTCGCAGCCCGCTTTCCGAGCCGATGATGCCAACCGGGAGATGACGCAACAAGGTGGCGAAACGGTGCTCGCTGGCTTGCAGCCGCTCGATCTGGCGGGCCTGGGGGCCCAGGGGACGCACCACGACTACCAGGTGGGCGGCGCTGGTCTCGGCCTCGGCGTCGGTGGGAGCGAAGAGACGCAGCACGACGTTGCATTGCAGGGGGGTACCGTCGGGCTGCTGGCAGCCGGCCACCAACTCGGTGACCCCGCCCCGACCGGCGGTAGCGGAGGCAAAGGCCTGGCCGATGGCGGCGGGCAGCTGAGCCCTGCTACGGGGGTCGAACAGGTCCCTGAGGTGCTGCAGCCGGTACGGCGCGCCATCAGCGAAGATGGTTTGGTACGTCTGGTTACGGCTGACGATGCGTCCGGCCAGGTCACAGACCAACACCGCCACCGGCAGCTGGTCCAGCAGGACCGTCCCGTCGGGGATCAAACCCTCGGCCAGCCCGGTCAGCTGGGCCAATGTGCCGGGCCGGCTGAGGGGAGCGTCCAGGGTGGGCGCGGCGGCGGCGGACCGGGCGGGCGCGGCGGTCAGTTCGGTCATCAACCGGGGCGGCATCAGCGAGATGGGGTGAGGCGTTGCGGAGGCCATGACGTTCGTAACCTCAACGGCCCAGTACCGCGGCCAGGGTGCCGCTTTCGCTGCGGACTCGCGACACGACGGTCTCGAGGCGTTCGGGCTCGATGGCCAGCAGGGCCAGCCCGCTTTCGGTGTCCACCGGCTCACCCCAACGCCCGAAGGCCCGTTCGGCCACGGCCTCCGCCGCCAACAGGAGGCGGGCCATGTCCGAAGGTGCGGCGTCG
>JANPEN010000162.1:0-1910 GCA_031422955.1 Acidimicrobiia bacterium | reverse complement strand
GGGCCAGCCACCCGGCCACCTCCGCGTTGAGGGGCGTGCCGTCGATCCCGGCGACGCCGCCCAACTCCACCGCCACCTCCCGGCTGATGGCCCGCAGCAGATCCACCGGACCGCTCCCCCGGCGCCGCAGCACCAGGGAGACCACGTTGGGCTCGGTAGGGCCGGGAAGGGAGGGGTCGGCATACCAACCGGAGGTGCCCACCAGCACCAGCCGACTCGGCCGCAGACCCCGGTCGGCCCGCCTGCGCGCAACCCGCATGGCCACCCATCCGCCTAGGCCGACCCCGACCAGGTACAGGTCCCGGCGGGTCGATCGGGTCGATCCGGTCGGTCTGGCCGGTCTGGCCGGTCTGGCCGGTCCCCCGGCGCCTGGGTCATCGACCGGGCTCTCGCCCAGGACCGAGGCGCACAGGGCCTCCACATCTGCAGCCAGCACATCTGCAGCCAGAACACGCGCCGCCAGCGCACCGGGGCTGGTTCCATTTTCGGCGCCGTGCTGCCGGATGGGGGTGACCGGGGCGGGGAGTTCGCTGCGACCCTGGTCTCGCCAGTCGAATCGCAGCACCTCGAAGCCGGCGTCCTGCAGCTCGGTGATCCACGATGCGGGCCAGTACGCCCCGTTTCGCCCACCCGGGGGGCACAAGACCAGCAGCGGAGCGGCTGAGCCTGAGTTCGGCGCCACCCGAGCGCCCGCCGGTCCAGGGGGTGCGGGCTGGTGCTGGTCGAACCAGATACGAGCGCCGTCAGGCCTGGTCAACATGGGCCGCCCTGTTCTCCCTGGTATCGCCCCGGCCGTAACCCAAAGCGCCCCCCGTCGTGTGGTCATGCTCACGGTAGTCACCCTCACCGGACGGGCTACGGTGCCGTCCTGACCAGCCGTTCCCACTGCGCTGGTCCAAACTGGGCGGTCAACTTCCGTCCGAAGCAGCTGCGGAAAGGTCTGCATCATGCGCATCGCCATCGGCATCGGAGGCGCCGCTTCTGGGCGCACAAACAACTTCGAGCATCAGGTCGATTTCGTCCGCCAGGCCGAACGGCTGGGGGTCGATGTGGTGTGGTCGGCGGAGGCCTGGGGCCAAGACGCGGTGGTGCCGCTGGCCTACCTGGCCGCGGTCACGGAGCGCATGCAGCTGGGCAGCGGCATCATGCAGATCTCGGCCAGGGTCCCCTCCATGACGGCGATGACCGCCATGACCTTGGCCACGGTGTCCAACAATCGGTTTCTCCTCGGGCTGGGGGCGAGCGGGCCCCAGGTGGTCGAGGGACTCAACGGCGCCGCCTTCGCCCGACCCCTAGAGCGGCTGCGCGAACACGTCGACATCGTGCGTTTAGCCTTCGCCGGCGAGAAGCTGGTGTACCACGGCAACCAGTACGTCCTGCCCCGACCGGGCGGCGAAGGCAAGGCATTGCGCCTTGCCCAGCCCGCCAACCCGCACATCCCCATTTACCTGGCCACCCTCGGTCCCCGAGCCTTGCGCTACACCGGCGAGGTGGCCGACGGCTGGCTCGGCACCTGCTTCGTGCCCGAAGCGGCCGAGGTGCTGCTCGGCCCCATCGCCCAGGGCGCGGCGGCTGCCGGGCGCAATCTGAGCTCCCTTGATCTGCAGGCGGGGGGCTCGGTGGCCTTCGGCGATCGTGGCCAGTTGCTGGACCGGTTCCGGCGAGGGGTGGCTTTCCCCATCGGTGCCATGGGCTCCGAGCACAGCAACTTCTACCGCGAAGCGTTCATCCGGGCCGGGTTCGGCGATGACTGCGCCGAAATCGCCCAGTTGTGGCGAGACGGCCGGGGGGACGACGGGGTGGCTAGCGGGACTTTCCTGGCTGTGGCGGGTGGGGTGTTGTTGGTGCTGGTCAGTGGGGGTGTTTGGGTGGTGGGGGTGTAGTACCTAGGTCAGCGTTTGGGGGCGTAG
>JANPEN010000161.1:0-7152 GCA_031422955.1 Acidimicrobiia bacterium | reverse complement strand
CAGTTCCTCGCCGGTCTCGACCGGCCGGCGTTGCGCAGCTGGCTGCGGGACGCGGACCGTGAGGCGGCCAACCAGTTGCTGCGCCTGGTCAAAGCCCAGGTTCCCTTGCGCGAACAGACACGGACCGCCCTGCGGACGTTGCCCGACCCGGCACACCAGGCGCTCAGCGAAGGCCGCCCGATCGGGTTGCCGGTCCTGCGTGCGGCGGCGACTCCCAGCCGGCGGGCCGGGTGACGGTATCCGTCGGGGTCGCCGTCGGCCCCGCCGCGGAGATCGAGTCCCTCACGGGCAGCGCCGACCGCTCGCTCTACGAAGCGAAACAGCATGGGCGTGATCTCGTGGTGGTCGCCCCCTCCACCTGATGGTCCATTCGCAGATCTCTCGGATCGAGAGCGGTCCTCACCCCGATAACCTGAACAAGTTGTCGCCTTCTAGCTCTAGCCAACGAGGAACTGGGACCCGGACGTGAGCCTCGAACAGGTACGCCACGCGGTGGCGTCGGGATGAGCGAGCAGCTGGTGTTGGATCTGCCGGTGCTGTTGCCCGACGCGCTCGACGGGCGCGACCAATGTGTGCAGCGGCTGACCGAGACGCTGGACGGCGCGCCCGGCTTGGACCAGGTCCATGTCGTTGATGCAGTCGATGGCGCGCCAGCGCGCCTGTGCCTGCACTACGACCCGGCCACGGTGAGCGTGACCCGGATCCGCAACCTTGCCGAAGCTGCCGGCGCGACCTTGACCGAGCAGTTCGGCCATGTGTTGTGGACGGTCACCGGGATCAATCACATCCGCAAGGCCCGCACGGTAGCGGAGACGCTTCGCCGCCTCGACGGGGTCATGGAAGCCGAGGTCGCACCGGGCCTCGTACGCGTGGAGTTCGACCGCGCCTGCCTGGACGAACAGCAGCTGCGTGACGCGCTCGACAAACACGGCGTTCACGTGCCCGGAACCCAGAACGACCATGAGGGTCACGACCACGCCGGGGGGGCACACCACCATGGCGGACCTTTCGGGGAACGCAGCGAACCGATCTTCGCCATCACGTCCGCGGTGTTGTGGGTGACGGGCTTCACGCTCGAACTGACGACCGACGTGGGCGAAGGCGTACTGACGGGTCTGTTCATCGTCGCGGGGTTCTTCGGCGGCTACTTCACGCTGCGCGAGGCGATCGAGAGCATCCGCAACCACCGGTTCGAGATCGACTTCTTGATGCTGGTGGCCGCGGCGGGCGCGGCGGCGCTGGGCAAGTGGGAAGAGGGCGCGTTGCTGCTGGCGTTGTTCAGCGTCGGACACGCGCTCGAGGGATACGCAATGGGCCGGGCGCGACGCGCCATCGAGGCGCTCGCCGAACTCGCCCCATCCACGGCGATCGTGCGCGACAGCAGCGGCGAGCACGAGGTGCCCGTGGTCCAGCTCCGGGTCCGCGACGTCGTTGTGGTGAAGCCCAACGCACGGATCCCCGCCGACGGGTTCGTCCTCAACGGGACCAGCAGCGTGAACCAGGCGCCCCTGACCGGTGAGAGCATCCCGGTGGACAAGCTTGCAGTACCAGACCCCGTCGCCGCCGCCGCGGAACCCGATCGCGTCACGGCCGCGTCCCGGTTGTTCTCCGGCACCATCAACGGCGCCGGTCAACTCGATGTACAGGTAACCCGGGTCTCGTCGGACTCAACCCTGGCCAAGTTGGCCACGATGGTCCGCGAGGCCGAAACCCAGGCGTCACCGACGCAGCGGTTCACTGACCGCTTCGAACGGCTCTTCGTGCCTGCCGTGCTCGTCCTGGTCGTGATCGTGCTGGTGGTCGGCCCACTGGCCGGCTCGGACTGGTCGGAGTCCTTCTATCGGGCGATGGCGGTGTTGGTGGCGGCCAGCCCGTGCGCGTTGGCGATCGCCACACCGAGCGCGGTACTGGCGGCTGTCGCCCGCGCCGGGCAGCTCGGGGTGCTCATCAAGGGCGGCGGACCGCTCGAGAACCTCGGCACGCTGCGGGCGATCGCTTTCGACAAGACCGGCACCCTCACCGAAGGCCGACCCAGGCTCACTGACGTCGCGCCAGCCGCCGGCGCGGACGAGCTCGACCTGCTGGCCGTCGCGGTGGCGGTCGAGTCTCGCAGCGACCATCCGCTCGCCTCCGCCATCGTCCGCGACGGCACCGAACGTCTCCGCGGTCAGGTCCTGGCTCCCGCTACCGGCGTCACCGCCATCACCGGGCGTGGGGTGCGGGGGACCATCGACGGCACCGAGGTGCTCATCGGCAACGTTGCTCTTTTCGAAGACAACGGCTCGGTCGATCCCGCAGTGATGGCGATCGTCAACCAGCTCCAGGCGGCGGGCCGCACGATCATGATCGTCAAACAAGCCGATCGATTCCTTGGCGCCCTCGGACTCATGGACACGCCTCGGCCCGCAGCCCGCGACGCCGTGGCCGCGCTCAAAGGTGTCGGCATTCGACGCGCCATCATGCTCTCGGGCGATCATCAAGTCGTCGCGGAGTCCATCGCCCGAGAGGTCGGATTGAGCGAAGCGTGGGGCGACCTCATGCCCGAAGACAAGGTCGCCGCGATCGAACGTCTCCGGAACGAGGAAGGCAAAGTCGCCATGATCGGGGACGGGGTCAACGACGCCCCCGCTCTCGCCCACGCCACCGTCGGCATCGCCATGGGCGCCGCCGGATCCGACGTCGCCCTCGAGACCGCGGACATCGCGCTCATGGGCGACGACCTCGCCAAATTGCCGGTCGTAATCGGCCTCAGCCGCCAAGCCAGCCGAATCATCCGCCAAAACCTGTACCTCAGCCTCGGCATGGTGGCCTTCCTCATCCCCGCCACCATCGTCGGATTCGTCGGCATCGGCCCCGCCGTTGTTTTCCACGAAGGGTCCACCCTGGTCGTCGTCGCCAACGCCCTGCGACTGCTCGCCTACCGCAAACGCGGCACGAACGCCGCCACCCCAACACACCCGAAACTCCTCCCGTGAACGAGAACCGACCAGGCGACCAACTCCGCTACAGGGACGGCCGAGGCCGTCTCGGCGGCTCTGCAGTTCGCCGCTGAGGCGGTTCGCGGTTCAGGTAGCGGCGTTGTCTCGACCGCCCGCTGACGACCGACGCGTGAGCCGCCGTTCTTCCCGCCGTTGCTGCGCTCTGGGCGGTGGCGGAGAGCGCTCCGATTGTGAGGGACGGCCTGCTCTGATTGTTGGCGTCGGACTCCTCTGATTGTGAAGAGAGGTAACGAGTCGAGATGGTGATCCGTACGACGTTGCATCGACCACCTCGGGACGGTCCGCCACGGGCCGGCGCCCGCTCGAAGGGCCGAGGCCGAACTCGTCGCCGAACCGGCGGCTACGCGGCGCGCATCGAGGATCTCGACCGCACCTGGCGAGCACGACTGCGGAGGGGCCGATCCAGGGTCGGCGGCCGCCCTGCTCCTCGAGCGGCTCCCTGGCACTCGCCAGCCCAACCGGCAACACCGCCGCCGAGCCGCCCGTGAGACCAGTACCCGAACGACCAACCGCGTAGCACCCGTGCAGCTTCAACCCCAGAAGCTGCACCTCCCATTTAGCGTTCGGCTCCGGCCCAGCCGCGGTGTAACGCCGACGGTCCTACCCGGCCACGATCGGGAGGATGTCCAGCCGTTCTTCGGACCCGCTAGGCGAGACTCTGTCGTCCGCCCGGCTCGGGCTCGGTTGGAGGTTGGACGAGGCGGATGCTGCTGTCGTCGTCGAGTGTGAGCAGAACGACGAGGCCGTTCGTGTTGTCGACCGTAGCGCCGAGGATCGAACGTCCGATGATGCGCTCGAGGTTTTCGGTCAGTTCGACGCTTCGGAACGAGTCGAAGCGTGCGATCGCGTAGCGCAGCCTGTCTCGTGCGTCCGACGTGAGGCACCACCGGCGAATCGAGATCGCCTTGCGGTCGATTGTGGATCGGTAGGTTAGGTCCACCACGCTCTCGGGGAAAGCGCCATCAGGTGAAGCGGGCCCCGGGAAGTAGCCGACCACACGGCCGGCTCGATAGTTGCCACGGTCCGATGCAGGGATGTCCTCGAGTGGGACGAGCGGGCTCGCCTGGAACGTGCGGTCCAGGGTGTCGTCGGCCTCGGCGACTGCCTCCGCCTCGCTCTCGCTCATCCCGGCCTTCATGAGGCGAGCCCGGGCACTGTTCCACTCCTTGTCGTGGTGACAGTCGTGAGAGGTCACCATGAGGAGTTCGCGGCCCGAGATCAGGTGGATCGCGTCACCCTCAACGTGAGAACGGTCCACGATGTGTTCCTCCTGGTCGACTCGGTCCCAGCGATCGGGCACGTAATGGTCCGCCGCGGAGACGCGAGCAATCGGAGCGATGACGATGTCGCCCTGGTTGAGCGGGCCACTCGAGTCCCTGAAGAAGGACTCGGCGGGCATCAGATCTGCTTCCTTCGAGGACGCGTGGTGTCGGTCGGCTCCGTTGATGCGGATGCCTGGGACAGATCCTGTTCGTACGTCGAGCTGTCACGAGCGATACCACCTCGCAACGGTTGATCCGAACGGCCGGACCATCTCTCGTGAGCTGCGAGGTAGAGCGGCGGTCTGTGGGAGCGTCGCGTGATGGTTACGCGTCGGGAGCCGATGACGGCGGCGGTTGCGGCAGCGATCTCGGTTGCCAGGTCGACCCTGCCCTCAACAACGAGGTCGAGGATGGCTCCTTCGGGAAGCTCGAATCGGAGGATCTCCCGCGTGCGTGCGCCATGCTGGACCCGGAGCGAGTCGGTAATCTCCGCGAGCGCTCGGAGCGCGGAGAGCCGGGCTTCGGTTGGTCGAATCTCACCGCTCGCGAATCCAGAGAGCGACCGCCGATCGACTCCGAGCGCTCGTGCGACATCTTGCCGGGTCAACCCGGATCGCGCAGTGATTCGGTGCCGTAGCGCTACGACTTCTTCGGCGGCGGACCGAGAGGGTCCACTCGACGGTTCGCTCCACGCCGTGATCGCTCCTAAGGCTTGCGGCCTGCATCCGGGCATCAGGCCGATATGGTCTGCAGTTCCCACCCACGAAACGCCCCACAACGGTGGGACGACAACGAAGACGGTTCGGTCCGCATCGAACACCGATGGCAGAGAGGTCGTCGTCGAAGTCACGAGCCGGCTCCGAACGTCGACAAGAAGTCATCCGTTATCGCCCAGCGGAAGTAGCGGTAGATCCGATCGGAGAACAGCTGGACCTGATCGCGCACGGCCGCCGCGTCGAAGCTGCGCTCGCCGTGGGATGCGTCCAGGTCGAGCACCCAGGATTCTCTCTCCAGCGGTTCGATAGCCGGGTCGAACGTTGTCTTCTCGGCGAGATAGCCCCACCGTGCACGGAGAGCGGTGTCGTCTGCGAGTCGATACTCGTAGTCGTGGAGCGCGTGGTGGAGCGAGACCGAGTCTGCGAGCGGGGCACGAACGGCGCTGAGGACTTCGGGCCGAACAAGGGCAGGCAGGTCGGCGAGTTGGGGCTCGCTGATGCGATCGACGTATCGAATGCCAACCCGTCGGACTTTGCGGAGGTCGAGCCAGTCACCCAACGCAGTGACGATTGTTTCGAGCCGACTGATGAAGTCGGCACGGTCCAAGTAGGTCTTGGTCGCCAGGGCGATGAACTCGGGAGCAAGCGCCACCTCCCAACCGTGCGCATCATCGGTGAACCGCCAGACGATGCCGCCCTGCGCGGCATGGGCGCCGTCAGGCCCGACAACGACTTGGGTCTCGATCTCCTTCTTGAGGTCGGGATAGTCCTGGCGGATCCGCTCCTGAAAGGGCCCGATAAACCGCTCCTCGCTGATGGACGCCACGAGCGGGAAGCGGATCTGCGCGACCACGAACGTCAACGGCGAGTCCGCGAGCGGCACGGAGGGCACTGCTGGCCCGAACGGTTCGTCGATCATAGTTCTCATGTTACTTCCCATCGGCGCTCTTGGGAAGTAACATGAGAAGTGCCTCAGTCGGCTGCGTCGAACGCTGGCGTCGGGGTTACCGGGCGCTGCTAGCGGGTGGCGCGTCGGGGGAGTTGCGGGCGGTGCTGTGGGGGTTGGGCTGATCGTGGCGCGGCGGGGGGACGTGGGGCTGGCGTAGTGTCTTTTCGTGGTTCGCCCGTCGGGGACTGTGACTTTTCTTTTCACGGATATTGAGGGTTCGACGCGTCGCTGGGAGTCCGACCCCGAGAAGATGCGCGCTGCCTTGGCGGTTCATGACGAGCTGTTGCGCCTGGCGGTCCAGGCGCATGGGGGTTGGTTGTTCAAGCACACCGGCGACGGGGTGTGTGCGGCGTTCAGTTCGGCTCGGGCGGCCATCGACGCGGCGGTCCAGGCTCAGCGCAAGTTGGAGTTACCAGTTCGGATGGGGGTGGCGACCGGTGAGGCGGAGCTACGCGGCGAGGACTATTTCGGTCCGACGTTGAATCGGGCGGCGCGGATCATGAGCGCGGGTCATGGTGGCCAGATTCTGGTGGCGGTGTCCACCGCGTCATTGGTCGGTTCGCCCACCTCGCCGTCGTGTTCGCCCGGGTCGAACGCGGCGAGATCGCGGCCACCCTCTTCGGCACCACCACCCACCATGCCGACACCAAAATATTGTCCGACCTTTCCGACGCCTCGACCCGCTTACGCGCCGAGCTCGGCGATGTCGTGTTCGAGCGCTGCGCGGCCGACGGCGCGGCCATGGAACTGGCCGACGCGGTGCGCTATTCCCACCTCCAAATCTCCTTGTGGCACGCGGCATCGAGTTCGACCTCGTGAACTGTTCCTTCGGTGCCGCGGCGGCTGAGGGCCTCTCCCGGCCGCTGTTCGGCATCGGATTCGGGTGCTCGGGTCGCTCGCAATCGGTTGTTCATGCCGGCGTCGACGGCACGCCTGCTTCCAGTGCCACCGGCAATCAATAACGTACACTTGAACTACCAAGCGTACGAAAGGCGCGACGTGGAGCCCGCAGGCGTCGAGGTCCCCATCACGTGGCGAGGGCGGCGGGCGAAGGCGTTCGTGCCCGCGCTCCTGGCGGAACGAAACCTCACGCTCGACGCGGAGACCGTGGCTCGGGGGGCGCGGGCGCAGGCCGCCGTCGAACACGGCGCCGAGACGATGCCGGACGACTACGCCGCTCTCGCGCGCCTGCTCCTGCGTGCCGAGGGCGTGGCGTCCTCCTTCAT